>JBLHKE010000195.1:0-11185 GCA_047619485.1 Verrucomicrobiales bacterium
CCCGCTTTCCCCGCTGTCGCCACTAGAGAGCGAGAGCTTCATCCCGTCGCTGGGTAAGACCACGAAACTGAGCGTTCCATTCTTGTCGAAGGGGTCAGCCCATTTGGTGTCGGTGTAGAGATTGCTGCCTGTGAGTGTTCTGAGAAACGCGATGAGGTCGTCCTTCTCTGCCTGGGTGAGATTGAGCCGCTGAGCTTGTCCACCTGGGCCAGGTGTAAGCAGGCGTCGGTCGAGTCCCGGGACGACGGCCGGGATCGCGTTGTAATGGTTTACCACCGCCAGCAGATCTGGCAGTGCCGCATTGTGCATGAACCCGCTATGGGGTGACCCGTCGGCGGCGACCAGATCGCGCAGGGTGGGGGCGCGTGTGTTGGTGAAATCCGTTCCCCCGCCCAGCGACAGGCTGACCCCGTTGTTTCCAGAGTTCGGGGCGATATCAAACTCCGGCGGCTGATGGCAAGTTGCGCAGCCCGCACCTCCCTGTGGGGGCGGGGTGCGGAACAGTTGCTTGCCAGCGTTTTCTTGGGGCGTGAAATTGGCGAACGGAGCAGCATCATTCGGCGCCTGCGCGAGCCCCACATCGTATTTGCTGTCGAAGGACTGGATGCTGCGGATGAACTGAGCCAGCGTGCGCTGCACGCGTTCCTCAGTGACTTCTGAATCCCCAAAGACGCCTTGGAAGAGCACCTGGTATTCCTCGATCGCCGAGAGCTTGTCGACCAGGTCGGCAAAATCGGGATCGCCTAATGTGCCGCTGAACCCCATCTCGACATGATCTTGGATCGGCTTGCTAGCCTGATCCTCGGCGCTGGTGGCACGTTCGTCCCAGAAGAAGCGTTCCTCGTTGGAAAAGCGTGCGTTAACCAATCGCATCGAGTGACGCCCCGTCGTCCCGGCAACCCCGACACTCGCTGTGGCGGGGTCGCCGAAGGCGTTCTGCTGTCGGTGGCACGAGGAGCAGGAGATGGTGTCGTTGCGCGACAGGCGGCGGTCATAGAACAACACCCGCCCGAGCGTCGCTCCCAGATTCGTAATTGGGTTGTCCGGCGGGGTGTTGTCCTTGGTGATGTAGTCGGGGACGGATGGCTGCGAGTAGTTGGCTGGCGCAGTCAGGTCTAATACATTTTCCTGCGCTAGGGTCGGAGTCAGGGGCGCGGCTGCAAAAATGGCTAGCAGGGAGATCGGTATGGTTTTCAATGTTGGTTTATTCATCGCGCAGTGCTTCATCTCCAAAATCATAGAGACCGTATGTTAAGTGCGCGTGAGTGGAGGGCGAAAGAATTGTAAAGATATGGTAAAGTTGGGTCTTTTGCAGACCTCTGGGCAAAATCTAGCCACTGCCTCCGACGATGGTGCGGCAATACCAATGCGGAAGAACTGGGCTTCGTTCAATCCAAACGAAACTGTAATCTAAGGTCGGCTGGTGAAGTGATGACCGAAGCGGCGGCTGCGGTGTGCGTGCAGTTTGCTAACTATTTTCATGAGATCTGCATCAGTGCGAATCGCACCAGAGTGGTTGATGTTTCAGATTTGTCCGCAAGGATGGAGGCATTTCACTCGGACATCGACTTCCGCAACATTGACCTACTGGTGCCTCATGATATTGATTGTCAGAAGACCAAATGATCATCCAGTGCCCAACCTGCTCAATCGAGATCGAAGTCACCGAGGCGTTAATCGGTGCCAAAGGTCAATGCCCGGGATGTGGGGATAAGTTCATTGTGCCGGGGAGTGGCGCGCCTTCTTCAGAACAATCGGAGGGCCTCTCATCTAAGTCCGAAGTGCCCAGTGGGCAGAAGCCGGAGGCGAGGACTCCAGCTAGGAAGTTGATCAAGACCTCAGTAGCGAGAGGGCGACGACTTGCCCGATCGACCCAGCCTCGACGCGGAGGCGCGGGGGTGGCGTTGGCGATCGTCGCAATCTGTGGAGCTCTCGCTGTCTATTTTTTCGTTCTAGATGGAGGAGGGGACGACCAGGGGGCGAACGGTCCGGGCAACCAGCCCGTCACCGAATTGGCAGCATCAGAATCGCAGCCGCAGCCGGACGTGGAGGTCGATGTCCCGAAGCTGAAACCCGTCGAGCCTGAATCGATGCCAGTTACCGCGGTTAAATCGCCGAAGCCGAAACAGATCGCGCCTGAACCCGCCCCAATTCCAAAACGGGTCGAGCGCAAGCCAATCCGGCGTATCAACAAGGGTGTTACGGTCGCGGCCCTCACGGCGGATCAAGTCTCCGAGTATGAGAACGAGATCAAGCCACTCCTCCAGGACTTCTGCTTCGACTGCCACGGCGATGGATCGTCCAAGGGCGATTTCGCAATGGATGATTACGGCAGTCTGTCAGACCATTTTGATGATCTGGGTCATTGGCTTCCGCTGTGGGAGAACATCCGCAGCCAGATCATGCCGCCCTCCGACAAGGATCAGCTTTCAATCGATGAGAAGAAGAGGCTCATGGAGTGGATCCAGCACAGGATCTTCCAACTCGATCCCCAGCACCCGGATCCGGGTCGGGTGACCATCCGGAGACTGAACCGCACTGAATACCGTAATGCGGTCTACGATTTGCTCGGGGTCGAGTTTAACACCGCGGAGTTTTTCCCACCGGACGACACCGGGTATGGCTTCGACAATATCGGCGACGTCCTTTCGATCTCACCCCTGCTCATGGAGAAATACATCGCGGCGGCGGAAGAGGTGGTGCTCAAAGCGCTGCCGAAAGGTAAGGGCGCGCAAGTTCCCGTGCAGATGATTGCCGGAAAGGTTTTTCGAGACCCTGACAAAGAGATAAATAACGGTCGCTGGTTGCCCTTCAACGACCGCGCCACCGTGAGGACTGCGCCAACGATCCGTTGGGATGGGCAGTACGAAGTAACCGTGGAATACCAGATCCGTGGAGCCATTGAGGCGACCGATCAGGAGGCTAAGCTGAAGGTGACCTGCGCGACGGAAACGCTTGGCGAGGAGACGCTGGGATGGGACCAGAGGGACGTGATCGAGCTTCGCGGTGTGGTGAACCTGAAAAAAGGCAGGCCCTTGTTCAAGATTAGCATGAGTCCCTCGAAGGCCCCAGCCGACGATCAGGAAGAACAGGCTGTGACGATCAAGCGTGTTATTATCAGAGGTCCCTTGAGCGGCAAGCACCGTGAGTATTCGAAGGGGCACCAGATGATTTTCGTCGAGGGGGAACCCAAGGGGGATCCGAAGACGAGGCAGGCGTATGCCGGTAGGATTATGCGGAGTTTCGTCAGCCGGGCGTTTCGACGGCCGATCAAGCGTGGGACGGTCGATCGTCTGGTAGCAATTGTGAAGGAGATCGATAGCCAGCCTGGCAAGGCGTTCGAAGATGGCATCCGCGAGGCGATCGCCACTTGTCTGTGTTCTCCGCGTTTTCTTTTTCGCATCGAGATCCAGCCGGAGCCGAACAACCCCGGCAAGATCGTGTCGCTCGACGAATACGCCTTGGCGTCGCGATTATCGTTTTTTCTTTGGGGCTCGGTTCCTGATGACGAGTTGCTCAGTCTAGCATTTAACAAAAAACTGAGAAAAACCCTGCCTGCCCAAGTCGACCGGATGTTAGCGGATCCGCGTTCGGAGCGCTTGGTGCAAAACTTCGTCGGTCAGTGGCTTCAAACGCGCGACGTTGCCACGACGCCTCTCGCGCCCCACGTGATCCTTGACGTGGAGGATCGCAGGGATGCGGCGAAACTCTTCGATGTGCGGCTGCTCGACGATATGGGTAAGGAGACCGAAATGTTTTTCGACTTTATCCTGCGCAACGATCGACCGGTCGAAGAAATCATTGCGGCTCGCTATTCATTCCTGAACGAACGGTTGGCCAAATTCTACGGGATCAGTGGAGTCACTGGGGAGGGGTTTGTGAAAGTAGATCTGAGCAAACATCCTGAGAGGGGAGGGGTACTGACCCAAGGATCGTACCTGATCATCTCATCCAACCCGACCCGGACATCGCCTGTGAAGCGTGGGTTGTTTGTGTTGGATAACTTTCTCGGCACCCCGGCTCCACCTCCGCCTCCGAACACGCCGGAACTGGAGGACGCCGCAGAACAGGCCGGCCCGAATCCAACCATGCGTGAAATGATGCAGATCCACCGCGAGAATCCCGACTGCCGCGGATGCCACGCACGCATGGATCCGATCGGACTTGGACTGGAGAATTTTGATGCTCTGGGGCGGTTCCGGAGCAAGGAAAATGGCAAGCCTATCGATGCTGCTGGCGAGCTACTCACTGGAGAGAAATTTACCGATGTGGCGCAACTCAAGCAGATCCTTGCCTACGGTAGGAGAGACGATTTCTACCGGTGCCTTTCGGAAAAACTGCTCACCTACGCCATCGGTCGCGGGGTCGAATACTACGATGCTCCCACCATCGACCAACTCGTTGACCGGCTGAAAAAAAATAATGGTAAGCTGCGTGAGCTGATCATGGGGATCATCGAGAGCGCACCATTTCAGCAACGGCGCGGAAGCGAATGAGGAATTTCATCTTTTAAAGCGGACGAACACTCGTACAATCAAATATCATGAAGCAGGATTTCAGCAAACTCAGTCGCCGCAGCGTCCTACGAGGCATCGGAATATCGATGGCGCTACCCGCGCTGGAATCATTTCGTCCGTTACTTGCGGCGGGTAACGCAAGCCCGGCGGTTGGAACAACGGCAAGCGGGGCTCCGCTACGGATGGCCTACCTTTACATTCCGAATGGAGTCAACGTAGCGAAGTGGCGTCCCGATGGAACGAACGCCAGCTACAAGATGGGTGAGACTTTCGGCGCGGTCGAAAAATTACGCGAACACTTCCAGGTGTTCAGCGGTTTTGAGCACAAGAATGCGACTTCGGGAAAAGATGGTGCGGGTCATCACGCGCGTGGTAGCGCAACGTTCCTCACCGGCAAGCGCGCGAAAAAGACGGCAGGCTCCGATATCCAAGCGGGGATCTCGGTTGATCAGCTCGCGGCGATGGCGGCGAAGGAACTGACGCGTTTTCCATCGCTTGAACTCACGACTTCAGGCGTCCGTAAATCGGGCAAATGTGATTCGGGATACTCCTGTGCCTACCAGTTCAATATCTCCTGGCGTTCCGCGACGCAGCCGATGACGCCCGAGGCGAACCCGCGCGCTGTATTTGAGCGACTCTTCGGATCTGGCAGTTCCAAAGACCGGTCCAATAGCCTCGGCCAGCGATATGCCTCGAAGCGCTCGTTACTGGACTTCATTCAGGAAGACGCCAAGGCACTCAACAAATACCTTGGTCGCAATGATCGTCAGAAAGTCGATGAGTACCTGACCGGGGTGCGGGAGATCGAGCAGCAGATCGAAAAGGTGGAAGCTCTCGGACTGCCCCCCGACCCTGGGGTCGACGCACCGGAGGGGCGTGGATCTTCTCACAAGGAACACATCCGTCTCTTGATGGACATGATGGTGCTGGCTTTCCAGACCGACTCCACGCGGGTCTCGACCTTTATTTTGGAACACGAGGGCAGCAACCGGAACTTCAAAGACATCGGTGTCAGTGAGGGGCACCACAGTCTCTCTCATCATCAGAGGAATAAGGAGAAGCTCGATAAGATTGCCAAGATCGACCGATTCTACATGGAGCAATACGGCTACTTGATGGAAAAGATGGAAGCGATCGAGGATGTCGACGGCAAGAGCCTGCTGCACAACTCCATGCTTGTGTATGGCAGCGCCATTTCCGATGGCAACGCCCACAGCAATAGCAACATTCCCGTGGTTCTCGCAGGCCATGGAGGCGGGGCACTCAGCCCCGGTCGTCACCGTGAACTCGGTGAGAAGACACCGATGTCGAACCTCTACGTGCGCTTGCTCCAAGAGTTTGGCGTCAAGAACCCGGGCTTCGGCGACGCCAACGGCGTGCTAAAGAAGGTCTGATTTGTTGCGCTAGCGCTGCTTGGTCGCCCGCTGAGAGCTACCGCTCGAACTGCAGGGGATCGCCTTCTAGCCGCACTTCTAACCTGAACCAAATCTCGGCGAGATTGCCGGATCGGGTAAGTCCGACAGTCTCTTAAGAGCCTGAGATCGAAATCCCCCCTTTTTCAACACCCTGATAGGTGAGACCATGGGCTTCGAAAGCAGCTGTTCGCAGGGTTGTCAATTGCTTGCGATCGAGTTCCGGTCGGACTAAGATCGGACTAATGATCGCCAAAGCATATCGAAAGCCGTGTGGATTCACCCTAGTCGAGAGTCTGGTCGTGATGTTCACTATCATCTTGCTCGCTTCGATTTTGATTCCCGGTCTCATGGGGCGGGGCGGGAGAGCGCCCGAGCAGCCGTCCCCGGAACCCGCGATCGAGAAAAAATCAGCCAAAGAGCTCTCTGCTCCATTGACGGCGAATGGATCTCGGGAGGCGGAGGCTGTGCAGCCGGAGTCTCCGGCTCCGCTCGGGGAGTGAATCAGGGCAGCTCGAACTGGCTATGATTTTCGTTCCACCAGCGATTGATCGATTGGCTGTCGAACACGCCTGATGAACGAAATCCAGTGACTTTTGCGAAGGCGAGGATCGCTTCCTGAACTACATACAGATTGGAATCGGTGTGGCAGGCTTCGGCGAGAGCCTTGGCCGCCAGCGCGTTCTTTGGATGTTGGCTCAAAAGGTTTGCTGCCCGCGCACGCACTGACCAGTTATTGTCGCTGGCTAGCAGAATCTGGGATAGCGTAGCGACTGGATCCACTTCTGGAATAAACGGCATCTCCTCTTCGAATGCACGAAAACGCCTTGTCGCGACGTAGTAAGATTCGACGCGGATGATCTCGGCATTGGCAACCGCCTTGAGCTCTTGGATCTTCGGATTCTTGTAATACTCATCGAGCTTGTACCGGGCGGATCGATGGCCGTCGGCGATCGCCTCATTGCCATAGCGTTGGAGTTCGCGGATCCCTTCGAGTTTTTCGATCTTTACGCTGAGTTCGCCAACCCTTGCCTGGAGTTCGGCGACGCCATCAACCGTCGTAGACTCGTGAGCAGGGGATCCGCGGTGTTGCCATAAAGAGTAGCCGACTACCGCGATCGAAACGCAGGTGATTACCAGCAGCGCCTTCACCGTTGTACCAATGGCCATGCTTGGAGCTGCCGTCTTGTTCTTTGCTGGTGCTGCCTCAGCTTGCCTCTTGGGCTGCTTAGACTTCGCGGCCGGTGCCTTTTTCTTTGCTTGCTTGGGTTTGCTTGCTGGAGGTTTGGTAGCGGCCGCAGCTGCTGGATCTGCAGTCGTTGGAACCATCCGCCGATTTGCCACAAACGGTTTTTTTGTGGATTCTTGCGCTGCGCTCGGGGCTACTTCGGGGAAGGGGTTGGGGTGCGGTTCGAGATCGGAAACTGGCCTCGGTTCCGGTTCGGTATGGATCGTCGGCCCAGGCGAGGATTCGACTGGAACTCCGAGATCGCTTGCGAGCTCTGGCACCAGCGCGGGATCTGCCTTACCGGCCAAGAGGCCGAAGTAGTCGGTGTCTTCGATGTCGTCCTTGCTCTCGCTTGAATTACTCATGCATTCTCGTTATCAAATTCCAACACTCTATTCCAGCCGGACATTGTCGAGGTAAAAAGTGCGTGTCGCTGGAGGTTTTCCTAAATGGAGCGTGATCTGCTTTGCTTCGAACTGATCCAAATCGGCGAGGGTGAGCTCACGGTTGGCAAGTTCTTCGAACCTTATCCGGCACGAGTTGGCACCCGGCTCGATCTGAATCGTCCCGGAATAGCGCTCGTCGTGGAAGCCGTCGACCCGCACCCCGAGCTCGAAACGGTCTGCTGGATTGAAGATGTCGAAATGGAGGGAGTGTCTGTCTGACCAAGCTAGTCGTTTTCCAAACAGCAGGTGCACGCCTGCCCAGCTTGCGGCGTCGCTACTGATGAGCAGCGAATAGTTTCCCTGGCTCGAATGATCTGATTCCACACGCGAGGCTGTGACAGGTTGCTCGCTGGTCTTGCCCTGGGCAAACCACAGCAGTGATTCCCACCGGTGTTCAAAATCACCGATCCGGGGGAAAGCTTCTGCTTGTTGATTTTGAGCCTGAGCTGCCCTCAACGCCGGCTGGGTGACGACTGCGATCGAGGCCAGAAAAAGGGCTCCCAGAACGACTGCTAACCGTAGGAATTCGGGTGTATTCCGCTTCGAGTTCAAGAAAATCGTCCCAGCCGCAGCGGTGATGCCAACCAGGTCGAAGCAAAAATCGCGCCAGCTGCTGGTGCGGTGGAACAAGGGCTGCGCGAGTTCGCTCGATACCGCCATGATGCAGGCGATCGACATCGTCAATAGCAGGCAGCGCATGGGGGAGCGGCGGATCAGTATGGTGAGGCTGGCGTAGATCAGCAGAGTCAGTAACGCGAACAGCGGAAAATGTAGGGCGTCGAAGAGCGCCATGCCGACTGCGGTGGATGGCGTAGAAGGGACCGGCGTGAATAGGAGTGCCGCGAGCGCCAAAACGCCGCTGACAAGAATTGCAAGGAGGGGGCGTCTGGCTGAACCGGATTTCAAGACAAATGGTGTAAAAAATCACAAAATACTGCTTCCCGGGAAGCAATTCTGAGGGAAGTGTAAACGCCCTCTAGCTTAAGATCTTGAGAATTTTTTCCATATGATTTCAGTAAGTATATTTGGCCTTGGATACGTTGGAAGCGTCGCAGCCGGATGCCTTGTAAAGCGGGGTTGCCGGGTGATCGGGGTGGATCCTTACGTTGAGAAAGTCGAGAGCATCAGATCAGGCCGGGCCCCATTCTACGAGCCGGGTCTCGATGAGCTCATGAAGGATGGGATCGGGGCAGGGTTGCTTAGCGCAACGACGGATGCGCGCGAGGCCGTCGCGGCGAGCGAGGTGTCAATTATCTGCGTGGGCACGCCCTGCGACGACTCGGGCGCGCTCGACTTGTGTTATGTCGAGGCCGTGACGCAGGAGATCGTGGAGGAGATTGTTAGTCAACAGAAGGAGCGTCATGTAATCATCTTCCGCAGCACGATGTTGCCCGGCTCGACGCGGCGGATCATCGAAGAACACCTCGCCGAGCTGGTAGGCGACGGTCGGGTGCAGGTGTTTTTCTTCCCAGAGTTTCTCCGGCAGGGGGCTGCCGTGCGCGATTATGATGAGCCGAGCTTGTCGGTGGTCGGGGTGCCTGGGGAACCAAAAGAGCTGGCTGAGGAATTCGCCGTCTTGTTCGAACCGGATACGGCGGTGGTTGATCTGGAGACTGCTGAGCTAGTGAAGTACGCCTGCAACGCGTTTCATGCGACGAAGGTCAATTTCGCGAACGAGATCGGGCGGATCGGTAAGGGCTTGGGAATCGACAGCCGTGGCGTAATGAACTTGCTCGTCAAGGACACGCGGTTGAATATTTCTGCGAGCTACCTGAGACCGGGGAATCCGTTCGGCGGGTCTTGTCTGCCGAAGGACGTGAGTGCCTTAAACGTGCTGGCGGAACAGCTCGGCCTCAGCGTGCCAACCCTGGGAAGCCTCATCCCGAGCAACGATCAACACCGCGAACACCTGCGGAAGTTGGTGATCGATCACGGTGCTCGTGAGGCAGTTTTCGTCGGGTTCGCCTTCAAACACGGGACGGATGACCTGCGGGGAAGTTCGCTGCTGCAACTCGCGGTCGATCTGATCGCAGATGGTCTGCAGGTGCGGATTTTCGACCCGCTTCTCGATCCGGCGACGATGATCGGCGCGAGCCGCGCGCTGGTGGAAAGCATCCTCCCATCGCTGCCTGACCTGATGGGGACGACCTTGGCTGGGGCGCTCGGTGAAGGTGGCGTCGTGCTCGCATCCAACTCCTGTGTCCCTACCGATGAGCTGAAGGCGGCGCTCACGCCTCGCCACCATGTCATCGACGTGTCGGGCTGGGCGGGGCTCGATACCCTCGGATCAGATTACGAAGGAATTTGCTGGTAGAACCGAAGCTAGTTCATTAGATCTAAACCGCTTGTGACAAACTCCCCAGATACCCAACCAATCAATATCGGCGTCATAGGGCTTGGCTATGTGGGTTTACCGCTATGCGTCCAGTTCGCTCGGTGTGGCGCCGAGGTCTTGGGCTTGGACATCGATCAATCGAAAATCAAGCGGCTCGAGGCCTGCGAGAGCTACATCGACCACATTCCAACGGCTGCGATCGTGGAAATCTGCTCGGCGGGAAAATTTTCAGCAACGTCGGATTTTTCTAAAGTAGCGCAACTTGACGCGATTCTGATCTGCGTACCTACGCCGCTCAACAAGAACCGCGAGCCGGATCTGTCCTATGTTCTCGATACTGGACGGGCGATTGCTCCTCACTTGCGCGAAGGGGCGCTAGTCGTGTTGGAATCGACCACCTATCCGGGGACGACCGATGGTGAGCTGCGCGAGGTCTTGGAGGTCGGATCAAGTAAGATCGCTGGTGAGGGATTCCACCTAGCCTATTCCCCGGAGCGCGAGGATCCGGGAAATCCGGACAGCCGTGTGGGTCAGATTCCGAAAGTGGTCGGTGGCCTGACCCCAGCCTGCCTCGCCCGGGCGGTCGAACTCTATGAGATGGCGGTCGAGAAGGTCGTGCCGGTTTCGAGCTGCCGTACGGCCGAGGCGACGAAGCTGCTGGAGAATATTTTCCGCAGTGTGAATATCGCCCTAGTGAACGAATTGAAGACGGTCTACGCCGCGATGGGGATCGATATTTGGGAAGTGATCGAGGCGGCAAAGACGAAACCGTTCGGCTACATGCCGTTCTATCCCGGCCCGGGTCTGGGTGGACACTGCATCCCGATCGACCCGTTCTATCTGACTTGGAAAGCGCGTGAGTTCGGGCAGCAGACACGTTTCATCGAACTCGCAGGCGAGGTGAACACCAAGATGCCTGAATACGTGGTCGGGGAGGTGGCCAGAGCACTGAACAGCGTCGGCAAGCCGGTGAAGGATCGTCGGATCCTGATTGTCGGACTCGCCTACAAGCCTGACGTCGATGACATCCGCGAGTCGCCATCGTTCGTGATCATGCGCTTGCTGGCGGAGCTCGGCGCACAACTCGATTACTATGATCCACATGTCCCTGACATCATGGTGACGCGCTCGTTTCCAGAGTTTTCTGGGCTGCAGAGCATCGCCTGGGAACAGGCGACGCTAGCGCGATTCGATCTGGCGATCGTGGTCACCGCTCACAGGGCGATCGACTACCGCGAACTAGTCAA
>JBLHKE010000196.1:0-11111 GCA_047619485.1 Verrucomicrobiales bacterium
CCGCTGTCTTCGTTGCTAAAGCGCCCACTATCACCAGATAGCTTAGCGTTTATCGCCTCGCCAGCGGGAATTTTCTCTGCGCCCCATTTCCACAGCAGGTTTCCGGAGCTGCCCTTAAGGCAATGGGATGTGAGTGATTCAGCAGTTTCTAGTAGGTGGAGATAGGGGAGATGGTAAATCGCAAAAGTGACAAGAACGAAAAATAGCATTGATCACGCAGGGGGTCGGGAGCGATTTCGGATCGAAAG
The DNA here is from genome assembly GCA_047619485.1 of Verrucomicrobiales bacterium. Lineage (GTDB taxonomy): Bacteria > Verrucomicrobiota > Verrucomicrobiia > Verrucomicrobiales > DEV007 > JBLHKE01. The sequence continues at coordinate 249 of JBLHKE010000196.1, forward strand.
CTTAATTCATCTTATTATTACAGAAGTTTATAAATTTTTTATTGCATTTATCGTGAATCCGCGGAGATTTTAGACTAATTACTTCTGTCAATCGCAGCATTTTTTAAGGGTTTCCTGACAAAAATGAAGTATCTGGGAAAAAGAGCTGGCATGTCTTGCTCGGATTGCCTACAAAAGCATCAGAGAAATACCCAATTTTTTCTTGAGGATGCTTACTTTTGAGCGATAGAAGACCTCAAATACGTGCGGGTATAGCTTAATGGTAAAGCCCCAGCCTTCCAAGCTGGTTATGCGAGTTCGATTCTCGCTACCCGCTTTGAAGATTTTCAATTAACAAAACAACAGCAAAATCCCAACCGACTCAGATGAAAACCAACATCATTAAAACCGCCTTCACCGGGCTAGCATTAATCGTAAGCCTTTCAGGCATTGCGGCCGCAGGCGACTGTGACACCGTCGGTGACCAAGTGAAAAAGGCTGTCGCCAAAACTCCTTCGAAGGTTCTTGTGATCGTCGATGAGACCATTTCCAAAAACGAAAGCTGTGCCTGTGAAATCGTGAAGGCTGCGATCGAAGCTGCCGACGCCAAGAAGAATGGTGCTCTTGTCCGCGAGATCGTTGTGACCGCAGTCAATGCTGCCCAGGGCATGGCCGCAACCATCGCCGAGTGCGCGGTTGCTGTTTCCCCAAGTTCTGCTGCTGACATCAAAAGCGGACTTAGCGAAGTCTTTGAGGGTGCCAAAAGTGGAGCCAAGAGCGTTTATTACAGCTCGAAGGGTGCTACTAAGCAAATGGAAGAAGAAGAAGAGACTGATTTCGGTCCAGATCCAGTCGTGATCAGCGGTGTCTACCTCATTTCCCCAGTGGCTCCTTCCGCTGGTGGTGCGTCGGCCTTCCTTCAGCGTGAGCTTGAGCGTGCTCAAGAGCGCGCAGCGGACCTTCTCCGTCAACTTCGCCGTGAGCAGCGTAAGGGTCGCAACTCTGACGATGGCGGCACTAAACGCCCAGTGCAGAGCTAATCCTCCCTCGTATTTTAATTAAGTCTCAGCGGTACTTAAGAACAAAATCAATCTATGAAGAATAAATTTGCGTTATTGGCCATCGTCGGTTCGACAGCCTTCGCAACCACCTCCCAGGCTCAAGGGCTAATGGGGATTGGTGCAGTTGACGAAGACTTCGAATCGGGGCTTCCCTTTACAACTACTGTCAGTGCTGACTTCGGTTGGGACAGCAATGCGACGTCATCTTCCACGGAAGAAGACGAGTCTGCCTACACTCGGGCTGGCATCGATGCTCGTTGGATCGGCGGTAACCGTCGCACCAACCTGACCCTCGGAGCGTCGTTCTCGACAATCTACTACTTCGACGGTCTCGAAGGGGCGGAGGACGACGTGTTCTACAATGCTCGTGTTTCCTTAGACGGTCGCCACACTGTGAACCGTCGTTTGACGGTCGGTGACAACTTCTATCTTAGCTATGAGATCGAGCCTGACCACGCCATCGGCGAGTCGGCGTCACGTCGCACGGACAACTACTTCTATGGTTACAACAGCGCGTGGCTTTCCTACACTTGGAACCGCCGCTTCTCGACCATCGCGCGCTACACCGTCAACGGTGTGATGTACGATGAGTCGGAAGTTGGTAACACCGAGGATCGTTTCACCCACACTGGATCGTTGGAGGGTCGTTACTTGCTAAATCGTCTGACCACCTTGGTTGGCGAATACCGTCTTTCCTACACGGATTTCGACAGCAATAATCGCGATTCTCTTTCGCACTACGCGCTGTTGGGATTTGATCACGCATTTTCACGTGATCTGCGTGCGACTGTTCGTGCAGGTGCTGAATTCCGTGATAGCGACGCTTATGGAACCGAAACCTCACCTTACGCCGAGTTGGCGTTGCGCTACGCAACTGGTAAGCATTCGAATTTGCACTGGATCACTCGGATTGGTAATGAGAACTCGGAGCTTTCCAGCTACCAGAAGCGTTTCTCCTATCGCTCGTCCCTTAACTACAGCCAGGAGCTAAGCCAGCGTCTGCGTGCAAATGCAGGAGTCACCTACGTTCACAATGATTTTGAACTCAGTGAAATTGGTGGTGGCGACTCTGCAGAAGACTTGATTGCGCTTAATCTTGGCCTCACCTATCGCGTCATTTCCAATGTCGACTTGAATGCGGGATATTACTTCACGACGGTTTCGTCGGACGATGCATTCCGCGAATATGACCGGCACCGTATTTCTCTAGGTCTCTCCACGACTTTTTAGTCGGAAGATCTGATCAAAGATTGAACGATAAAAACCCTGTGATGTCTCAAGACATCGCAGGGTTTTTTTTTTGTAAAAATACGTAATTTTAGTTTTCAGAACTGATTCTTAAACTATATTAAAAATTCACTATTGAGATGCCAAGAATCACAAATAATTCTCCCTGTCTCAGATCTTACGCCTCTCATTTCTCAAATTTAGCTCCAAACAACAAGATATGTCCGAAGACAATAAGGAAGTAAAGCTTCATGCCCTTGACTACTGGCAGGTCATCCGCAATCGCTATGGCGTTATTCTATTAGCCTTTTTCTTGGTCTTCATGACCGCCACGATCATCACTTACATGATGCCGAAAGAGTATCTCGGTCGCACAACGCTGCAGATCAATCGCGAGGCGAAGGATGATGTCTTCTACCAGAACAACTCGGCCAAGGGTCTACCTTACACGACGTTCATGCAGACACAGTTTGCGATCATCGAGAGTAAGGAGAACTTGATCAACGTGATCACAAAACTGAAGCTCATGGATCGGTGGAATGTGACTACTGAGGCGGAGGCCTACGGCCGGCTTGTCCGTAAAATGCGTGCGGAGGATGTCCGTGGTACGGATCTTGTTCAGATCACCGTTTACGATCCAGACGCGGATCTTGCAGCAGCTTTGGCGAACGAGATCGCGGATGCCTACAAAAATGGTCGTGAAGAATCGGAAAAAAGTCGTTCGAAACGGATATTGGACGAGTTGAAGATGGAGTCGATGGCACAGGAAAAACTCATGGAGGATTCCCGCACCGTCATGCTGAATCTGATGCAGGACAGTGACATTATTGATATCGCTGGTGCCACCCCAAAATGGATGGGTGGAGGGCTTGAGACCGGTTCTGGTCAGATTGTGATGCGCAGCAAATCGGACGAATACGAGGCGAAAGCGAACATGAATAGTTTGCGCACGACGATTCAAACGATGATGGACTTGGATGGAGATGCGCTGATCAAGGCGGCAGTCGAGCTAGGCATCAGCAATCCGACCATTGTCAACCGCTACCCAGAGTGGGAGACCGCTCGCCTCAATGTCCAGGGTTTGCGTGCTTCGGGTCTAGGTGCTAAGCACCCGAGGATTCTCCAGATGGAGGGCACGGTTTCAATGTTGAAACAGATGTTGGTCGAAGCGGTGGATTCGACCCGCCGCACGCTCGGCACCAAGATGGATATCGCCGAGAAGACGCTGGCCAGTGTCAGTGCTACCAAAAAGAGTGCCGAGGGGGATATCCTCGATGAGAAGCGGCGCAGCGTCGAATATCTAGCCGCAAAGGATGAGTATGATCTCCACAAAACCCTTCTCTCTGAGATGAAGCAGCGTATCGCAATCTCCTCGGTTAACGAAAAAATGCCGCGTGAGACCATCAAGATCCACGAGGAGGCTGTGGCCAGCGCCAATCCAGCCAAACCGAATGTGAACCTCCAGTTGGCAATTGGCGCCGTGCTCGGACTCGTGTTCGGGATTGGCCTCGCCTTTTTCCTCGAATACCTCGACACGAGCGTGAGAACGCTCGAGGACGTCGAGCGTTATCTCCAAGTTCCCGTGCTTGCAGTCATCCCGCGTGAGGTAGGCATCCTCCACAAGCAGAGTGGCATGAGTCCAGATGCAGAGGCCTACCGAATCCTGCGGACGAATATCGAGTTCAACCGCAAGAGTGCGGATGCGAACTCGATCACCATCGTCAGTGGCGGTGCGGGTGAGGGTAAGTCGACCACCTTGGTCAACCTCGCCTACATCTGTGCACAGGGCGGTTATAACACTCTGATGATCGACGGTGACTTGCGCCGTCCGAAGTTGCACACTTTCTTCGACATCAACAACTCAGTAGGTCTGACGAACTACCTGACCACCGACCTGATGCTCGAGGACGTCATCCTGCAGACGCCAGTCGACAACCTCTATTTCATGCCATCCGGCATCCTGCCGGCGGACGCTGCGGGTATCCTCAACTCGCGCCGTATGTCCGAACTCATCGCAGACGTGAAAAGCCGCTTCGACCTCGTCCTCATTGACTCACCACCGATCCTCGGTGTGAGCGATGCCTCAGTGCTCGCCAGTGAGGTCGATCTGACGATGATTGTTATCCAGCACCGCAAGCTCCCGCGCTCGATGCTTGTCCGGGTCAAGCAGGCGATTGAGAACGTTGGCGGTAACCTCCTCGGGGTCGTCCTCAACAATGTCGACGTCCGCAGCGACAGCCAGTACCAGTATTACACGAGTTACTACACCTACTACTCGCCGACCAACACCGATACCAAGGTCAAGTCACGAGTGCACGAGGTCGAAGATAGTTACGAAGACGATGTTCCGCCTCCACCGGCACCTTCTAAGGATGCTCCTGCGGCTCCGGCTGATGGCGACTACTCCGATGACAAGTATTAGTAAAAAGTTGAAAACCTGCTTGGCTCGACCCTAGGCATTATCTACCGTTCCGAAGAAACCAAACCCATTGATAAAGATGAAACTGCTTAGCAAATTGTTACTAGTCCTACTCTTCGTATTACCAACCGCTGCTCTCGCTCAAGAGACGGCCTTAAAAAGTGGCCAATCGTTTGGATTGCGAATCAGCGGGGTGCCAGGCGATGAGGTTGCGCTGGTGAGTGCTATGTATGGTATCAGCGATGCTGGTACGATTAAGCTCCCGTATCTCAAATCTGCGATCACTGCCGCAGGTCTGAAGCCGTCGGATCTAGCCCGTAAAATCGAAGCGGCGTATCGCACTGCTCAGATCTACACCCAGCCGACCATCCAGGTCGACTCAAATACGGCTACCACCAAGGAGTCACGCTTCTTGAGTGTGGTTGGCGAAGTGAAAGCGCCACGTAGCGTGAATTATGCGCCAGGGTTGACGCTGCTTGATGCGATCGCGCAATGTGGAGGCTTCACGGATTTCGCTGACGAGAAGAAGATCAAAGTGACCCGCGCAGGGAAGGTGACCTACCACAACCTCAGCAAGAGTGCTGCCACCGAGAACGTCAAGCTTCAGCCAAATGATATCGTGACGGTGAAGCCAGGTGGTGGTCTGTTCCGCCGCTAGCCTATTAGAGAATTGGCAAGGATCCGAAGCCTCAACCGAACCTAGCGAGAGCGTTCCCCTCCCGCGAAACAGTTCTGACTAGGGTTATCTTTCTACAGGATAAGCTTTGGTTAGGACTGAGCGGCTCACTCAAAGCGCTAGAGCTAGAGTAGTCTCCGCACTAGGTGGAGAATCACCGAAGCTATTTGTAAGAGCAGTTGATTCGCTCTGGATCAGCAGTCTTCGAGCAAGTGCTTGTTGCCCAAGAGGTAGTTGACGCCTGACACGACAGTGGTTACCAACGAGAGTGCGATCAGGAGCAAGCCCAATGAGTTGGGCGCAAAACCCTTTAACTCGAATAAAGGTGCTAGGAAGCCTAGCACGGACTCGCTCGAGGCGAGGTAGATGAGGAAATAGACGACGGTCGAGATTTGGAAAATGGTCTTCAACTTCCCGAGTCTGTCGGCCGCCAACACCAAGCCTTGGGAAGTGGCTACCAAGCGGATCCCCGTAACCAAAAACTCGCGCGCCAGGATCGCGACGACAATCCAGGCGGCGATCAGCCCCTTTTCGCAAAGCACTACAAACGCGGAGCACATCAGGATCTTGTCTGCGAGCGGATCCATTAGCTTACCAAAGGTCGTGATGAGCCCAAATTTGCGCGCGTAGTGGCCGTCGAGAAAATCCGTGAAGGACGCGATCGAGAACAGGATCAGGCCGATGGAGAATTTGTGCGGGATGGGGAGCGCTAGGACGGCGACGAATACCATCGTGAGAACGAGGCGGGCCGAGGTGAGCTTGTTGGGAAGGTTCAATGGCTTACTGGTCGAATGATGGGAGTTAGACTCTAGTCGTGGTGGGTGGACTGTCTAGTGCTCTGGTTCGGCGAATTGGATGTGTTTCCAGATCGGCACCTCGGTTTTGAGGCGGTGTAGATACTCGCGGCAGATATCGAAGGCTGCTTGGCTGTGCGGTGTGGTTACCCGGATCACCACAGATGCCTTGGCGGCAGGGACGAATCCAGTGCAGTGGTGAATCTTTAGGCAGTGAACCGCGTGCTTCGTCATCCCTTCTCGGGCGATCTGCGCCAGTTTGGCCTCCACCATCGGTGCGTAGGCGCGGTATTCGATCCCGCTGATCCGGCGGCCATCTTCGAGGTCGCGGACGATTCCTAAGAATTCCACGCTTGCCCCGTGTTTGGGATTTGGAGGGGGAGGCTCATCCGAAAGTGGATAGGCCGATAGGGCGAGATCGGCGACTGGCTCGCTCGAGGCTGTGATTTCATGGTTTGGCATTGCAACTTGTGTCGGCACATTCTAGCTTCCCGCCCCTCCAAAACAATTTACCAATCAAGATTATTATGAGCAACAGTGATTTCGGCCTTATCGGCCTTGCAGTGATGGGACAGAACCTCGTCCTTAACGTCGAAAGCCGTGGATTCCATGTCTCGGTTTACAACCGGACGACTTCTACGATGGAAGCGTTCATCAAGGGCGAAGCGGCGGACAAAAACGTTGCTGGCTTCGAGACCATCGAGGAATTTGTTGCCAGCCTCAAGCGCCCGCGCAAGGTGATGATCATGGTCAAAGCTGGTCCGGCCGTAGACGCCGTCATCGCGCAGCTGCTGCCGCTCCTCGAGGAGGGCGATCTCATCATCGACGGAGGCAACTCCCTCTACACCGATACCGAGCGGCGCTGTGTCGAGGTGGCTGAGACGGGGATGAAATTTTTGGGGGCTGGTGTCTCTGGGGGAGAAGAGGGCGCGCTCAAGGGGCCGTCGATCATGCCAGGTGGACCCGAGGACAGCTGGTCGATCATCGAGCCGATCTTCACCGCGATCGCTGCCAAGGTGGATGGAGAATCCTGCTGCCGCTACATGGGGCGCGGTGGGGCTGGTCATTACGTTAAGATGGTTCACAACGGCATTGAGTATGGTGACATGCAGTTGATCTGCGAGGCCTACAACTTGCTCAAGAGTTTACCGGGCGTCGGGGCTCCGGAGCTGCACGAGATCTTCGATGGCTGGAACCAGGGCGAACTCGAGAGCTACCTGATCGAGATCACCTCGAAAATTTTCACGGTCACGGATGAGGAGACGGGCAAGCCGGTCGTCGACCTGGTGATGGACCGCGCTGGTCAGAAGGGCACTGGGCGCTGGACGATTCTATCGGCAACCGAGATGGGAGCTGTCATCTCGACCATCAATGCCGCGGTCGAGGCGCGCATCCTGTCGTCGTGGAAAGAGGAGCGGGGTCGCGCCTCTAAGCAGCTGGAAGGGCCTGCTGAGTTTTCGACCGATCTATCAAAAGAAGAGTTGGTCAAAGCTGTGCACGACGCGCTGTTCGCCTCTAAGATCGTCTCCTACGCGCAGGGGATTGAGATGTTGCAGTTGGCTAGCAAGGAGCGCGATTGGAATCTGAACATCGGTGACATTGCGACTATCTGGCGTGGTGGTTGCATCATCCGTGCGCAGTTCTTGAATAGTATCAAGGAGGCCTACGAGGACAACCCTGGCCTGGAGAACCTGATGCTCGCGCCGTATTTTAAAGACGTCCTCAACCGCGGTCAGGAAGCTTGGCGCAAGGTCGTGAGCGTCGCGGTGATGAACGGTGTCCCGGTCCCGGCCTTCAGCGCCTCTCTCGCCTACTACGATAGCTACCGCCAGGAGCGCCTGCCGGCGAACCTCCTCCAGGCGCAGCGCGACTACTTCGGCGCCCACACCTACGAGCGCATCGATAAGCCCAAGGGCGAGATGTTCCACACCGAGTGGCCCGAGGTTATTGATTAGTTCAACGACGGGTTGTCAGGCGAATCTGCCAACATCTGGTAGTAGGGACCCATCGAGCGGAGCTGCTCTCCCCAGAGTTCCTCTTGGCACAAGCCGACGTCGGCGATCGGTTCGTCAGGCTTTTTGATAATCCAGGAGCGGCCTTGGATCTCAGACTCGAGTTGCCCCTCTGACCAGCCGGAGTAGCCGACGAAGGCGCGGATCGAAAACCCCTCCGCCATGCGGTGGGCTGCGTCTTCCGACGAGAGATGGGTCTCGTAGTCGAGAGTGCATTCTTCCTGACGCCAGGTCATGGACGCGAAGGTCAGTTGCTCCGTGCTCACCGGGCCACCGAGATAGACCGGCACCTCTGCCAGCGCGTCGAACTCATCGAGCGTTACCAGGTCTGACACCGATTTGCCGAGTGGTTTGTTGAGGATGAAGCCGGTGGCTCCCTCCGTCGCCTTATGCTGAGATACGAGCACGACACTGCGGCCGAAACCCGGATCGCGTAGTGATGGGTCTGCGATCAGCAGGGAGCCGGTGAGGTTGATCTGTTCTTGATCTTCTAAGTCCATCGCTGGGTGCTCTTAAGATGCCAGTTAAAGCCCCGTGCGCCGGTTTGCAACCGCAACCGCCAAGGGCTTGACCTTTTGCCGCCGCAGTCTGAGCATAGTGACACCATGAGCCAACCGTTAAGCTTCCTGATCGAACAACTGAAACTCGGCACCTCGCTCGACCCTAAGCAGGTCGATTCTTCGGCCGCGCTGATCCTCGACGAGTCGATCGAGGTCGGTGCCAAGGCGGATTTCCTCAAGGCGCTCGCAGGCAAGGGCGAGACCCCGGCGGAGATTGCGGCCTTCGTCGATTCCTTCCTCGGGCGGGCGGTCGATCCCGGGCTGGATCCGGACCAGGTCGATGGGCCGATGCTTGATGTCTGCGGCACTGGTGGTGACAAGCTCGATCTCTTCAATGTTTCAACGACGTGTATCTTTGTCCTCGCGGCGGGTGGTGCCTGTGTGGTGAAGCACGGCAACCGCGGGATCACGTCGAAGAGTGGTGGTGCTGATGTGCTCGAGGCGCTCGGGGTGACGATCGACCTGCCGCCACCAGAGTGCGCTGAGATGATCCGCCGCAATGGCGTCGGATTCATGTTTGCGCCGATCTACCACCCGGCTTTTAAAGCGGTCGTGCCAGTGCGCCAGCAGCTCGCGACCGAGGGGGTGCGGACGATCTTCAATATTCTTGGGCCGCTCCTCAACCCAGCCCGCCCAGCCCACCAGTTGATCGGTGTGTTCGATCCCGAGTTGACGGGGGCGTTCGCCAACATCCTCAAGGCGCTCGGGCGCAAAAGCGCGTGGGCGGTGCACGGCTCGACCGGAGATGGGCGTGGCATGGACGAGCTCTCGGTCCTGGCGCAAAGCAAGGTGACCCAACTCGCTGCCGGCGGAGAAATCAGCGACTTTCAAGTCGATCCGTTGGAGCTGGGGCTGCCGAGCGCGTCCCTGGAAGATCTCCAAGGTGGTGATGCAGAAGTGAACGCGAAGATTCTTGTGAGCATCCTCGATGGAAGCGAACTGGGAGCCAAGCGCGACATCGTCACGCTGAATAGCGCCGCCGGCTTCGTCGCCTGCGGATTGGCGAAGGATCTCACCGAGGGGCTCGAACGCGCCGCCGAGGCGATCGATTCAGGGCGGGCGCTGGGAAAATTAAAAGCGCTCCAGGCCGGCTAGTGAGCCGCCTAAAAACGCCCGTCCAACCATCTGTGGCGAGTCCTGCTATAAGTTAGCCACCGAACATCTGCGTCCAGCGCTTGCCGCTGACCCCCATGCCAACGCGACGGGCGCCGGGGGCTAGCATGTTTTTGTGGTGGCCGGGGCTGTACCACCAGGATTTGTTGGCCGACTTCCCGCTGGGGGAACCCATGTAAATATTCTCCGAGCTCGCGGAGGTGCCACTCAACTTGGCCCGCTTCCATGGGGTCTCTTTGCCGGAGATCGGTGAGTCGTGGGAGAAAAAGTTCTTCGCTGCCATGTCTTTCGAGTGGTCGCGCGAGGCGGAGCAGAGTTTTGGGTCGATGAGACACGGGCGCAGCCCGATGAGGACGCGTAGCTCATTCAGATCAGCGATCCCCACCGCTTCGGCTGGCTCGATCTGGCTAGCGAGTTGTTTGTTCTGCTCGAGGATCTTCAGCGAGTCGCGATCCATGCTGAGGGCGCTGGTGGCGATCTCCTTTTCCTCGGCAGCGAGCGTCTCGGTCTTGAACTCGTCGAGTTCGATCAACACCAGGGCGTCGATGCAGGCGTTGCGCTGCGTGCCGAGTTCGATCAAGTGCTTGCGTGCCTTCACGAGCGCCTCGGAGGAAGCGAGTATTTCCGACGTCCCTAGCCGGGTCAGCTTGCGGAGTTCGGCGACCGCAGGGTCGCCGAATCTCTTGATCTTGTCTTTGCTGAGGCCGCCATTACTGCGTAATGCACGAACTTGGGCGCGTAGCTTCTCGATTCTCTCTTTAGCGTCCGCGCCGTCCTTTTTGGATGCGATCGACTTTGCGGTATTGAAGAAATCGGAACGGTAGCGTGCTGAGGCTGCGCGGTATTCGCGATCGATGATCGGGTGGATCACCTTGGCGACCGATGACCCCATCTCGACCATCTCCCTGACAATTTCGGTACGTTTCGCGGGCGTATCCTTGGCGGTAGTGAATTTTTTGTAGAGCGCCGAGGCCTGTCCGCGCTCCTCGGGCGAGAGCGCTGTGAGCGCGAAGCTTGGAACG
>JBLHKE010000197.1:0-11105 GCA_047619485.1 Verrucomicrobiales bacterium
GCCGTCCCGGCAATCATGCCATCCGGGTAGGCGAAGCCATCAGAGCCAACGATCGCCGCAGAAGCCGTAACATTCAGCACCGCTGCCACGATTACCCCGCTGATCCATCCACAGAGATTTAAACAATTAAGATACATTAGTATTATATATTTCTATATAAATTAGAAATACCAGCCCAACCATATTATAATCCGCTCGTCTCTCAAGCTGGGATCTGAGAAATCAGCACGCTCCGATTCGGAAAGAATGAACACCAACAACCCTTGTCGCGCGACCCCAAGACCTGTTAGGCTAGACTAGCGATGAAAGATAGCCCCAGCCCTATCACTGAGATTTTCACTCGAAGTGTTCACACTGACGGCAAGACGACCCGGATCCTCCTCATCGAGGACAACCCCGCCGATGCCAAGCTGGCCGAACTCTACCTCAACGACGGCGCCAGCCACTTCGATATGGAACTGACCTGGTGCTCCGATCTGAAAAAGGGGGTCAGCGCGATCGCCGAGCAACTTTACGACATCGTGCTCCTCGACCTCTCCTTGCCTGACAGCTCTGGAATCGACACCTTCGCGCGCCTCCACAAACAGGCACCGAAGACACCGATCGTTGTCCTAAGCGGGCACGAGGACGAGGAGCTCGCTGCAGAAATCGTCAAGCGCGGCGGTCAAGACTGCTTGGCAAAAGACATGATGTCCGGGCCAGTGATCCGCCGCGCGGTGCGCCACGCCATCGAACGCAAGGGCATCTACGAAGAGTTGCGCAGCATGCAGATGCAACTGATCCAGAGCGAGAAAATGGAATCGATCGGCCGGCTCGCCGCAGGTGTCGCCCACGAGGTCAAAAACCCACTCGCACAGATCCTGATGGGGATCGATTACCTCAGCACGGGAATTGAGCCAGGCGACCCTAACGTTCCAAAAATCCTCATCAGCATGGAACACGCGCTCCAGCGCGCAGACAAGATCGTCCGCGGCCTACTCGACTTTTCCTCCGACCGCAAACTGGGACTGGTTGAGACCGACATCAACGCCCTGCTGGAGAAGGCGCTCGTCCTCGTCGAGATCCGACTCAAGGAACTGTCGATCGAACTCGGGAAGGACTTCGGGCAGGACATCCCGAACGTAAAACTCGATCCGGTGAAGATGGAGCAGGTGCTCATCAACATCATCTTCAATGCCGTCCAGGCAATCGAGACAGCCCAGGCCGAGGGGAAGCAAGAGGGCCCCGGGAAGATCTCCATCCAGACGCGCGCTGCGATCCTCAGCGATGCCGAGCGCGACCAGGGTTCACGCACCGGCCGCCAGTTGCGCAGCGGCGACCAGACCGTCGTCATACAGATCCTAGACAATGGCCCCGGCATCCCCGACGACAAAATCGAACACATCTTCGACCCGTTTTTCACCACCAAACCAACTGGCACTGGAACGGGTCTCGGGCTGACCGTCGTCAAGAAGATCATCGACCTGCACGAGGGTCACATCAACTTGAGCAATCGCCCAGATGCGGGCGGAGCCGAAGCAAAGATTACACTTAAGGCTTCCAACCAGCCGATCGAACCCGTATAATTTCCCTAGTAACAGAAAGCCAAGCTATGACAAAAATATTGCTCATCGATGACGAGGTCGCCTTCACCGACCTCATGCGGATGAACCTAGAGAAGCACGGGGGATTCGAAGTGCAGGTGGAAAACCATAGCAACCTCGCCCTGCGCACCGCGAGGGACTTCGAACCGGATGTCATCCTGCTCGATATCGTCATGCCCGGGATGGACGGCGGTGACCTCAGCGCACGCTTCCGCGAGCACCCGAAACTCAAAGACACGCCGATCATTATCATCAGCGCCCTCGTCGCCAACAACGAGACCGCCGATGACGCCGTCGCGGTCAGCGGCGATCAGATCATCGTCGCCAAGCCGGTGCGGATGGTAAAGTTGCTCAAGAGCATCGAGTTCGCCCTAGCCCAAGGTGCTGGCGGGGAGGCCAGCTAGGCTGAGTCTGCTTTGTCTCGTAGACTACTTGAAGGAAACTCCAACGCTGGTGAGAGGTTCTAGGGCAAGCAGGTATGTCCAAGTTGCTTCAGGACTAGCCCTAAGGTCGCGGGGTCGGGTTCAGGTGCGCCTCGATGCAGTGAACCAGTTCCTTCGTCTTGATCGGCTTGGCTAGGTGCAGCAGACCATCACGGTTCACCCCCTGCGACGCCTCAGGATCTAACAGAGCCGTCAACATGATGATCGGGATCGATCTCATCGACTCAATCTCGCGTACCCGGTTGACGAACTCTGGACCATCGATGCCCGGCATCACGATGTCAGTAATCACCAGGTCGGGATGGAATTCGTCCAGCGCAGTCAGAGCCTTCTCCGCCGAGGTCTCGATCCGCACCTCGTAGCGTCGTGTCTTCTCCAAATTCAGCTTCAAGAGATCGAGAAAAATCCCCTCATCATCCACCGCCAAGATCCGGCGCTTCCGCTTCAACATTTCCTGCGTCGCGCTCTCCAGGCGATCGCGGAACTCCGAACTGCTCTTGGTAGCCTCACGACACGATATAATCACCTTGGCGTCGATTCCGCTCGAGTAGGCCTGCACCAGCGCCGAACGGAGTTCATCCTCATCGATCCACGGGGTGTCCCCCTCCTCATCGACCCAGCGATGCTCGCCAACTTGCGCAGCAATCTCGGCGAGTTCGTCGCGAAGCCGCTGCCACTTTGGATCCGCTTTAAGGTTCTCCGAATTCTCTTCCGCCATATGTCGAGAACTTACAGGAATCCGGCAGTTCTGACAATTCTTTCCTGCACTTCAGATCTGGGCTTTTTCCTTGTGCGAACCACCCATCCTCACCAAGCTAGTAATTGCTATGTCCAGCCGATTACCCCTCGCCGTCGCCTACCTCTTACTATCATCAACGTTTGTCTATGCGACCCCGGAAGCATTCGAGGTCAGCACGGAAAATTTCGCCGAACTACCCGGCGGAAAAGAATGCGATGGCATCGTCGGCGACTTCATCCTGCGCAACGAGCTCGTCACCGCCGTCATCTCCCACAACTCGCCCCGACGCCGCGCCAACATGAGTACCTTCTATGGCGCTCAGGGGCACACGCCAGGTTGCCTTTACGACCTCGGCCTGCGCAGCGAAAAGAACGACCAGTTGACGATCTTCTCGCCCCTCGGCCAGCGCGGCGACGTCTCCTACGTACGCATCGCCGAAGACAGCGCCAAAGGCGAGGCAGCGATCGAGACAGTCACCAGTTCGACCAAGGGCAACGGGCTACACCGTCGCCACCGCTACTCGATCAGAGACGATATGCAGGGCATCCTGATCACCAGCACGATCGCCAACGAGACCAGAAACCCCATCCCATTCAAGGCGAAGGACAGCTGGACCAGGTTCGCCAGCAAGGGCAGTAGCAGCGGCATCCAATGGGCCGACGCCATCGATCCCGCCGACCAGGTCGGCTACGCCTTTGCTCCGGAGCCCGACAACAAGGCCACCGGGGAAGAGATCACCATCGCCCCCGGAGAAACGTTCACCCACTCCCGCTTCGTCGCTATTGGCAAGTCGCCTGCAGAAGCGGTCGGAAAGGTGCTAGAGCGCCATGGCGAAGTCGGTACCATCACCGGAAACCTCACCGCCCCAGACGGCTCCCCGATCAGCACCGCCACCGTCCAGATCGGCAAACTGAAACTCTACCCTGATACCAAAGGACGTTTCAGCACCTTCGCCAAACCCGGCGACCATGCGATCAGCATCAGCGACATCGGTCGCGAGACGCTCGAACAGACGGTCACGCTCAAAGCTGGTGACGACGCCATCCTCGACCAGACACTCAGCGCAAAAACGACCCTCCAATTCGACGTCAGGCTCTACGACGGAACCGACACCCCGTGCAAAGTCCAGTTCCTCCGCCACGATGAAGACCTCAGCATCCTGCCGATCAACCTCGGACCACACAACCGCGCGCACGGCTGTGCCAACCAGTACCACTCCGAGACGGGCCAGTTCAATGTCGCCGTCCCACCGAGCAAATACACCATCATCATCACCCGCGGCATCGAATTTGGTGCCTTCAACCGCGAGATCGAACTAGAGCCCGGCGAGACCAAAAAACTCAGCGCCACCCTCATTCGCCAGGTGCAGACCCCCGGCTGGGTGAGCACCGATTTCCACAATCATTCAACCCCGTCCGGCGACAACACCTGCGGCACAGACGACCGCCTCATCAACCTTGCCGCAGAGCACATCGAGTTCGCGCCAACTACCGAGCACAATCGTCTCTTCGACTGGACACCGAACATCAAACGCCTCGGGCTCGACGACGAGATCGCCACCGTTCCGGGGCTCGAACTCACCGGCTCCGGCGCCCACATCAACAGCTTCCCCTTCAAGCCAGACCCGACCAAGCAGGACGGCGGCGCGCCCGTGTGGAGCAAGGATCCGCGTCTCTCCGCTCTAACCCTGCGCAACCACCAAAGCTCTGAGCCCGACCGCTGGGTGCATCTCAACCACCCCGACATGGTCGAGAACTTCGTCGACTCGAATGGCGACGGCCGTGTCGATGGCGGTTTCGTCAACCTCGGACAGATGATCGACGGCCTCGAGACGCAGAACGGCAACTACCAGAATATCCTGCACGACAGCCCCTACCTCATCAGCAAGAAGATCGGCCCCAAAGGCCGCGTCAGCCACTGCCGCGAGTTCATCTGGCTCCAGCTCCTCAACCAGGGACACCGCATCTGGGCCATCGCAGTCGCGGATGCCCACAGCGTCTTCGGCAACGGCGTCGGCGGCTGGCGAACCTACGTCCGCAGCTCCACCGACACCCCCGCCGAGATCGACTGGCGCGAAATGAGCCGCAACGCCAAGGCCGGACAGATGATCCTCAGCAACGGCCCCTACCTCGAAGTCATCGCTGGCGACAACACCCTCGCCGGCGGCGACCTGAAAGCTAAGAACGGCGAAGTAAAACTCAAAGTCAAAGTCCAGTGCCCCGACTGGATCAACGTCGATCGCATCCAGATCCTCGTCAACGGCCGCCAGCGCAAAGACCTGAATTTCACCAGAAAAACCCATCCCGATTGGTTCGGCGTCAGCACGGTGAAATTCGACCGCACCCTCGACATCAAGCTCGAGGTGGACAGCCATCTAATCGCCGTCGCCTACGGCCACGACAGCGACCTAATCATCGGCTACGGCAACAGCCCACAGTCGAAGATGAACCCCTGCGCGTTCAACAGCCCGATCTTCGTCGACATCGACGGCGATGGATTCACACCGAGCAAGGACACGCTCGGCTACCCGCTGCCAGTCAAAGGCCAGACCGTCGACCAGGTCAGGGAGTTGTTGGGGGAATAGATGCCGCCCTGGGAATCGGCAGCGAACCGATCACCCATTGTCCGCCCCACCCTGAACCACCTCCAACTTGATCAAGCGATCCATATCAAATGAGAAATCCGGCAGAAGTTTCGCCTTCAATCGCAGGTGGACAGTAACGTCCTTTTTTCCGGTTGAGACGACAGTCAGCTTGGCGTCCATCTCATCCCCGAGCTCTCCCTAAGCCGGATTTCCAAACTGCATCGCGGTGATTTCACCATTTCTCATGATCGCTTTCTCGCGACCCCGGCCTGTTGGCACAGATCTGAGTACATACTGAGCGCCCTCCTTAGGGGTTGTCAGGAAATAAGTCATACAAAGATGCGCAGGAATTTTAGCCAGCACCAAGGCAGATTCCAGGGATTATAGCGGGCTATTTGAGTTGGAAGCTAACGCGGGTGATGGCCAAAATAATCTGCAGATTGTAGGAGTTATTTACTGACTAGCCCTTAGTATCCGAAGGAAGCTGGATCGCGATCTCATGATGGCTCGTCCCGTCGTAGCTGCCCTACCAGTGGCGGTACTCGAACAGCCTCACCAGGATCCCGTCGCCCGCCTTTGCTGAACGATACGTCCACGGACCTGAACCATACCTGTCAACCACGCCAATCGATCCGATCTGCCATTCATTCTCAATCCTCGTTTCGACCTCCTCCCCCAATTTCAGACCCTGGCAGCCCACTAAACAGATGGCCGCTAGCCAGACCAACTGAATTAGGAGTAACCGTCGGATACCTTTCACAGTAAACGAATCGTCCACTTGAACACACGATGCAAGTCGCCATCGCCATCGCCATCTCAACATCCGATAGCACCCGAATACACGCGCGATACCACCGACCCGTTGCTGCGCGATCACTCCATCCTCGGCCGGGTCGACCACCTGTGGCAGACCAACCCAGAAGACACCATTACTTGAGCCGAAGCAAGCGACGACGGCGAGCTACGTAGCGACACCTACTCCCGCCTCGCCGCCTCATGGCAACTTGCCGGCGCGACCAACACGGCCAAGTCCCTACTCGACTCCCCCGACCTATCACCGGGTGAGCGCGCCGCCGTCGAGGCGGCCCTGCAAAGCGAAGATCCGTAGGATCCCGGAGCCAAAAAGAATTGCACCCCGAGCGGTCCCGCCGTACCTCCAAGACATGAGCATCGCCCAAGACTGGACCACCTTCCAATCCCACCTCCTCCGCTACACCGAGCCCGCCATCTCGATCGACTACAGCCGCATGGGAGTCCCGGAGAATTTCCTCACCACCATGCGCCCACTCACCGAGCGCGCCATCCTCGACATGCAGGCGCTCGAGTCTGGCGAGATCGCTAACCCAGATGAAAAACGCATGGTCGGCCACTACTGGTTGCGCAACGCCGAACTCGCTCCAGCAGATCTCCAAGCAACCATCCACGAGGACATCACCGACGTCATCGCATTCGCCAAAGAAACTCACGCGGCAGGAAGATTCACCCACGTGCTGATCATCGGCATCGGCGGCAGCGCCCTCGGTCCACAGCTCGTCGCCGAAGCCCTCGGCGGCGATGCAAAAATGTCGATCAGCTTCTTCGACAACACCGACCCAGCCGGCGTCGACAACAACGTCGCCGCCATTGCTGACAAACTCCCGTCCACACTGGCCATCGTTATTTCCAAATCCGGCGGCACCCCGGAGACTCGCAACGGCATGCTCGAGGCCGAAGCGGCCTTCGAACGCCACGGACTAGACTTTGCCAAGCAGGCCATCGCCGTCACCGGCATCGACAGCAAACTAGACAACTACGCCAGAGACAAGGGCTGGATCAAACGCTTCCGCATGCACGACTGGATCGGCGGTCGCACCTCCATCATGAGCACCGTCGGGCTGCTCCCCGCCGCACTGCAGGGTGTCGATATCGAACAGTTCCTCGCCGGCGCCGCCGTCACCGACGAGTTAACCCGCAACCCCGACGCCTCTCAGAACGCCTCCATGCTGCTCGCCATGATGTGGCACCACGCCGGCAACGGCAAAGGCGAAAAGGACATGGTCGTCCTGCCGTATAAAGACAGCCTCGTCCTATTCAGCAAGTACCTCCAACAGCTCGTCATGGAGTCGCTCGGCAAAGAGCATGACCTCGACGGCAAGACCGTTCACCAGGGCATCGCCGTCTACGGCAACAAGGGTTCCACCGACCAACACGCCTACGTCCAGCAACTGCGCGACGGCGTCCACAACTTCTTCGCCACCTTCATCGAGGTCCGCGAGGGGCGCAAGGGTGCCTCCATCGAAGTCGAGGACGGCATCCGCAGCGGTGACTACCTCCAGGGTTTTCTACGCGGCACCCGCACCGCCCTAGCAGACCAGGGACGTGCCTCCATCACCATCAGCATCCCGAGCGTCGACGCCTACCATCTCGGCACGCTCATCGCCCTGTTCGAGCGCGCAGTCTCCTTCTACGCCTCCTTCGTCAACATCAACGCCTACCACCAGCCCGGCGTCGAAGCCGGCAAGAAAGCAGCGGGCGCTTTCCTCGAGACGCTAACAAAAACCCGCCTCCACCTCACCGGCAACATCGGGCAATCTTTCACCGCAGAGGAGGTCGCCACCGCGACTGGCAACGATCCCGAAGAGACCTTCCACATCCTCACCCACCTCGCCGCCAACTCCGACGAGATCACCACCGCCCTCGGCAACTCCGCTGCCGATGACCACTTCACCCATTCCTAACGCAACCACCATCTCCACCACAGCATGACTTCCAAGTCGCAGAAAGAAGCACTCAGGAAGCCTGACACGCACGCCCGATCGCGCCTATCGAAAGCCACGCGCCAGGCTCTCTCGAATTTCGAGCGTATCCAGCTCTACAAGCGCTTCCTCCACATCGAGCACGCGCGCATCCGCATGCTCCACCGCTCCGGCGAGAGCGGCCTGCGCATCGCACGCAAGCTCTCCGACCTCGCCGACCGCATCGTCCGCTGCGTCTACGAAGACGCCCTGGAATCGGCGCGGGAAGAATTCGGGGACCAGGTGAAAGATGAATTCCCGCTAACGGTGGTCGCCACCGGGGGCTACGGCCGCCGACGGCTCAATCCAGCCAGCGATCTCGACCTCTGCTTCATCCACCGACGCGCCTCGACACCAGCCCTGCAGCCCTGGGCAATGCAGATGGTCGCCGACATCCCGCGCGACCTCAGCGACCTCGGCTACAAAGTCTTGCCGGCCACCCGCAACATCCGCGAGACGATCCGCCAGTCCAACGAGGATGACATCACCCGCACCTCGTTCATCGAAGCGCGGTTGCTGCATGGCGAAGAGAAACTCTTCGAGGAGCTCGCCGTCAAATTCGAGCGCCAGTGCATCCATGGCAAGGAAGACGACTTCTTAGAATTCCGCCTCAACGACCAACGCCGCCGCCACGCCAAATACGACTTCACCGCCTACCTGCAGGAACCCCAGGTAAAAGAGGGCTGCGGCGGGCTACGCGACTACCAGAACCTCATCTGGCTCACCTTCGCAAAGTTGCGTACCACGACGATGAAAGATCTCGTCTCCCACGGGCTGATCTCCGAGACCGGCTACCGCGAACTACGCCGCGGATACTCCTTCCTGATGCGCGTCCGCAACGAACTCCACTACGAACAGGGCCGCTCCACCGATATACTAACATTGCGCCTACAGGGGATCGTCGCAACCAGCTTCAACTACCCGCAACGCGGCATCCTGCGGAAGACCGAGGCGTTCATGAAGGACTACTACGAGCACACGCAGCACATCCTCAGCCGCTACAGCGAGCTGATGGATCACTTCTACATCGAGGACAAGGAGGCACGTACCACTGGCGGACTGAAAAATTTCCTAGCCCGCCGCAAGACCAAGAAGGAGACCTTCGGCAATTTCTACTCCAAGACCCGCCGCCTCTACACCTCCGACCCGAAGATCTTCAAAGAGAACCCGCACGAGATAATGCTGATGTTCCAGCACGCCCAGCAGCGACACCTGCGCCTCAGCCCAGAGCTGTACCGCCTCGTCCAGGCAAACTTCGGCGTCATCAACCGCCAGTTTTGCTACAGCAAGGCCAACCGTGAGACCTTCGAGGCCATTCTGTGCCGCGTCGGTAGCGTCGCCGAATCGCTACGCCAGATGCACCGGGTCGGATTCCTCGGTCGCTACATCAACGAGTTCGGAGCCCTCACCAACCTGGTCCAACACGAGTTCTTCCACCGCTACCCCGCAGACGAACACACCCTGCGCACCATCGATTGGCTCGACAAGCTCGCCAGCTCAGAAGAACGGGGCCACCAGCTCTACAAAAAGCTCTTCCACGAGATAGATGACCCATTCCTCCTCTACCTTTCGCTCATCCTCCACGACACCGGACGCGCCGCCAACACGGACCACCACGACGAGGCTAGCACCGTGCTCGCGATGAAGGTCTGCAACCGGCTCGTCATCAAAGGCAAGCGCCGCAAGCTCATCCTCTTCCTGGTCGACAACCACCTGCAGCTCTACCGCACCGCCACCAGCCGCAATATCGACGATCCGAAGACCATCGAGGAATTCGCCAAGGTCGTCCGCAACCAGGAGGAACTCGACTACCTCATGGTCATGAGCTTTGCCGACTCCAACGGCACCAGCCCAGACTCGTGGACCAGCTGGAAAGAATCCCTCATCCGCCAGCTCTACAACTCCGCCAGCGAGTATTACAAAGACGCTGAGGGTTTCGCTGAAAAACAACGCCCCGAACTCGGCGAACTAGCGATCGAGGTGGCGACCATCCTCGGCGAAGACATGATCAAGCCGATCGTCGCCCACCTCGACTGCCTACCGACCCGCTACTTCGCCTTCCGCAGCAAGCACGCGGTCGCCGCGGATATCACCCAGATCTTGAGCTTCAAGAAAGCCGCCGGGGCGACGGTAGAAGGCCAGACACCACCGCCGATCGTCCGCTGGAAAGCGAAGCCCGACCAAGGTTGCAGCAAGTTCTCCGTCGTCTACTACAACCGCCCGGGACTGCTCGCGAAAATCGCTGGCTGCCTCGCCGCCAACAAGATCAATATCCTCTCCGCCGATATCTTCGTACGCCCAAGCAAACGCGGCAGCTTCGTCATCGACACCTTCCGTGTCTGCACCACCGACTTCGCACCCATCGAATCCGAGCGCGTCATGCAGTCGGTCGAGAAACTCCTCACCAGGGCGGTCGCCGGCGAAGCGATCGACTTCGATCAGCTGATCAACCACGCCCCGCGCAGTATCCTCGACAAGCCGGACGACGGCAAGAACTTGCACCACGTGCCGCAACGAGTGTTCCTCAACAACGACGCCAGCCCGGATCACACCATCGCAGAGATCCAGGCCGCCGACCGCCTCGCGCTACTCTTCGACATCTTCTCAAACATCACCGATCTCGGGCTACAGATCACCAACTCCCGCATCAGCACCACCCTCGGTGCCGCCATCGACAGCCTCTACATCGTCGACCAGATGGATCGGAAAATCACCGACCCGGAGATGATCGAGAAACTCTACACTGCTATCGAAAAGGCGATGCACATCGAGACATAGACGGGAGCGTGGGCGATGGCGTAACTTCGATTTGCAAATCACAGTCATCCCGTAGCCACCGTTTCCAGCTCCTTCCGTCGCTATAGCCGAGGAAACGGCGTTCCATCTTCAGTATTCAATGTCTGCTTGATTGCTTAGAGAACAACTCGATGCCCCAGCGCGATTTATACCGCTCGCAGGGCGAGCCCACCGCCCAATACGCAA
>JBLHKE010000198.1:0-11074 GCA_047619485.1 Verrucomicrobiales bacterium
TCCGTGCTACGCGTGGAGCGATTAAAAAGTAGAACGGAGTTGCACTCCGTGGCTTCTACAAAATCTCACTTCACTCTCTATCTCCCTCCTAGCGTTGGTCAACAGCATGACCCGGTTGAAGCTCTTGTATTAGTGCCATTCAGTCTAGACCAAACCCAAGCAAACGCGCTTCCAGCTTCTAGCACCGAAGTCAAGGTGCGCCGAGCAAAGCCGCGTCCAAGTCTCAATCCCCGCGCGCCCCTTCATACCAACGGACTCGATCAACTCTCACCACCCGACCAACCGCACCACAGCCGCCTCCAAGGCGACCGCTAGCACAGCCGCCTCCGCAAAAGTCACCGGAATAGAAACCTTCCTCACCGACTTATCACTAGCCTCCTGCCGAGACACACTCATCAAAAATGGAGCCATCTCAGGATCATCCCCCGCCACCAGCTCAAACGCACTGTTGGCGTAATCAGTCTTGTGAAAAAGTTTCGCCTCATCGGTCCTCCCCTGTAGCACCACCAACACCGAACCAAGGTCACTCAGACCCCACTTCATCGTAAACTTTTTCTCCCAATCAAACTGCCGTGGCCCCGACTGCGACGCCGCATCCACAAAGATCGCCTGCTTCGCCAGATTCAGACCAAACCGGATCACGCCACCGCTACCGCGACTATTTGGCTTATAAATCGCATACTCTCGCGATCGCTCCTGCAACGAGGCAGAGTTAGTATTTTCAACGAGGGGTGCTCCTGAGGATGTGGGGTTCATAAGATCAGCGGGTTCATTTACTTCACTAACAAACTCGCATACCAACCATCAACAGTCAACAATAAAAGTGTTCAAGCGAACAATTATGGAGCCGCGCCTTACTGGAAAACAGAGCGCCTAACCCTCTTAAAGACGGGACGCCTTAGGGCTTGTCAGTAAATAACTCCTACAACTTACCACAAAAAACTTCACCCCCGCCTCCACTTCGCGTCCCGCTAAGAACTTCCCAACCGCCACCGCATCGTCGACCCCACCTAACTCAGAAAGCTCGAAGACGACCCCTGGGACGCCGCCAGCAAGCTGCACGCCAAAACCACCTCCTAAACGCGAACCGTGACCACCCGTTGCCACGCTTGATGCACGCCGAGATCGGCTCTGGAGCTAAGGGTGATGACTAACATGGATAGAAAAATGCAACCGCAAGCGCTAGCAGAATCCGCCACGGCAGGATTGAAGCGCGCTGAGTCGTTTGCGTGGAAGCGAGCACTCGACACCGACCCACCAATTTCAACCACATCTAGCAACGCAGCAGCGGTATCGGGCACAAGCCCCAATGCCTTTAAAAAAAGCACCGCGAAGCGCCGTAGCGTAAACTTCAGCCTGCGACCGCCAGCACGCTCCCGTTTTCTCATGGCCAGTGCCCGAACGGAACCCGAAATCGCTCCCGCGTGTCGGCGCAAACACTGGCCATATCCGAACGCGAATACCGTCGCCAACGCAGACTGAAGCCAACGCTGCGTGGCTGCGCTTCCCCCTAAAGGCGCGCTAACGGAGCCGTCCAGAATGGTGACCACCGCGGCACGCCCTCTTAGCGGATTGTAAATCCCCGCCCTACTAGGCCTTCGGGTGTTGATTTACGTTGCGAATGTCCCCGAGCTCCGCATCTCCTAGGCCGCAACGCGATAAAATGAAGACTATGAACTCCGTCTTCCCGGCGATAAATGAATCGATGTCATGAGGAAACCTCTTCGCCAAGTTCATCTTCAGATCCCCATACAAAGCTCGATCTTCGGAATGCGTCTTTAGCCAGTCTCTGAACACAAGATGATTTCTCAGCGCCAATGCCCCCTCGATGCACACGTAGAGATGGTGCTCGATGTCGATACCATCCGGAGGAAAAAACGCCTCTCGGTCTTTGATCCCCAGATCGCCTCTGTGCCTATAGCCGATCAACTCCAGAGCTCGAATGGAATGGGGTAGCGAAGCCATCGACACAATAATGTCTATGTCGATGATCGGCTTTGCGGCCAAACCGGGAACAGAGGTGCTTCCAACATGCTCGATACGATAGGCAATACCAGACAGTCCCTTCTCAAATACCGCAGCTAGTCGAGCAAACGCATCAGGCCAACCGGGATCATACTCGCAAACTGCAATCGGTTTCATGATCTTCCGCCTAACGTGAAAGCGACGTCTCCCGCTGCTGGCAGCGAGCATCGGACTCAGGGTTAAAGTTTCGAGCGTTCATTCAGATTTCAAGTCCACAGCGACAGCGGGTTGGACAGCGACGCCCTTATAGCTCTTGGAGGAATCCAGCCTTTTTCGTAGTTGAACGGTAAGAGCATCATCGCGACCAAGATGAACGCCACCAACCTCAAACCCCTCCTCTAAGTTCAAGATTAACATGGCTTGGTTTGAGGCCAATGCTTCAGTCTGAAGCTCATGGTATCCTCTCTCGGCACACAACCTATGCTGATGTTGAATTAGTCTTCGCGCGACGCCCCTCCTCCTATGGCCTGGAGCAACCGCACCAAGCCAGCTAAAAAACACTCCCTTGAAGCGGGTATAACCAATCTTGAAGCCGATCACTAAATCTCCGCTGTGTGCAAGCAACACCGAAAGCTGACCCTTCTCATTGAGGCGTTCCAGAAAGCTATCTGACGGCGGCTCACCAAAGGCATCAACAAAAATGGGACGCAGCTGAGATGCTTGATCCTCTGTCACAGCGCGGCGTATCTCGGTGATCTCCATTTCTTGAGCTAAGGGCTTGTCACACGTTGCTAGCAGCGCCACGCCGATTCATGGCTAAAGGTTACACGTTCGCTAAAACTTTCAACTTCGGAGCAGCGGAGTGTTGATCATCCACGCCTTCGCCGTGTCATTTCCCAGGTCGTGCGCCGAACTGATCGGCGAGCCTGACTAAAAATGGCGCAATGATCCCGCTTCCAGAAACCAAGATCAGGGATCCGAGCAACCAGAAAACTCGACTCCGGTTCGGAAACTCGAAGCAAAGCGGGGTAACCGACAAACTCCAAACAAACAAAAATCCGAAAACAACCGTCCAGCGCACTCGGGGTCTCCACTGAACTAGCGAAGCGCCTGATGAAACAAGAAACATGAGGCAAGCATTGTAAGTCCTTCTGCTGAAATGAGTCCCCCCCAAAACCCGCCCGGACTGACCCGCGATGGATACTAGGGAATCCCAAATGACCACGAAGAGGAAAATCTGGACGATGACTAGAAGGGCGATTACAACGATTCTATAGAGGGATATTTCAACGATTCTATAACCTTTCATTTTCTTCAGCTAACGCTTTAGCGCCACCCACCCGCTACGTGAAGCGCAAGTTCGATTTCTAGTTTAAGTTCCTAGGAGTCTGTCGGACTTAGATGATTTCGAGCAAAACGTTTTAGAATTCAGTCATAATCCGCCGTCCGATGCAGGAGTATATTGGAATATTCGCCAAAGCGGAGGGTGGATTTGGGCGAATTCTAAAACGATTGTTGCCGGATCAGGTAAGTCCGACAGGCTCCTAGCGTCTATGTAGATTGCAGAACCACGACCGTAGTTGGTCCTCGGTTCTGGCGGCTATCAGAACTCTCTCAGCTCAAGCGCGCTTATGTGGGGCTTGAACAGTTCCGCGAACTCGATCGACTTTCGCTTGGCCATCGCGCCACTCGGCGAAGTGTGTGGCAGCATGGGCGAGTCAGACCTCTTATGGCTCGAGGGTCGCGGCGGCCTTCACCGCATCGATCTGCAAGCCGTGGGGTTGCCTGTGTGCCTGGACGCCGAACTTGAAATGCTGCTCCCGGAGCTTAGGGCGTGTTCGGAAATACCTTGGACATATCTGCTAGCCCTTGAACCTCCCACCTGCGTTGGAGTTTCCTCCGAGTAGTTCACTACACGGAGCAAACTCCGCCTTGGTGGTAAGCTCAATGCCTGCCCAGCTATTGACCAACTTATTTCCGAACAAGCCCTTAGCGGCGCGTGCCTCAGCTTCCCGTTTGAGCCTGAAAAAAAGGCACTCGCGCTTGCCCCATTTTGGAGACGCTTGCACCGATCTCGATGATCCATGATGTGCCCCGTTTCGATCGGTAGCAATGATCTTTTAAACGTAGGGCTGTCGACGTAAGTCCGACAGGCTCGTAACCCCTTGAGCTAGGAGCGGGTTACAAATTCGGTCTCCTAACGAGCTACTTCAGCACACCGTCCACCAGTTGCTTCACCCCTAGCGGGTTCGCATCGGTCAACTCGTCTGGGAGGGCACCTTGCGGGAAGCCCTGGTAACAAACCGGGCGGGAGAATCGGTAGATCGCCTGCGTGCCGACCGAGGTCGAACGCCCGTCCGACGTTGCCGGATAGGGACCGCCGTGCACCATTGAATGATTCACCTCGACGCCGGTCGGGAACGCATTCACCACCAGCCGTCCAACGCGTGTCTCTAACACTTGCACCAACTCCGCGTAGTCTTTCAAATCTTCCTCCGTGCCGTGCAGGGTCGCGGTCAGCTGTCCCTCCATCGAACGCGCCAGTTCAAGCATCTGCTCACGGCCGTCGTGGGTTACCAGCAAGGTTGCCGGGCCGAAGACTTCATCGTCGATCCCGTTCCCGGCCATGAATGTCGCCGCGTCGGTTTTGAAGACGGCAGCTGCCGCAGCGTTGCCATCTGAGTCTCCGCAAACCAGGGCTTCGACGCCGTCGATGGCCTTCAGGTTGTTGACGCCGTTGCGGTAGGCTTCGCAGATGCCGCTAGTGAGCATCGTCGCCGCAGCGGTCTCGCCCATCAGCTTCGTCAGCGTGCCAGCGAATGATTCGTCGAGTTCCCCACCGATCATCACCAGGCCAGGATTGGTGCAAAATTGCCCCACGCCCATGGTGACGGAACCGTGCAGCCCAGTCGCGAGCGCCTCGCCGCGTTCGGCCATCGCCCCCGGTAACACAAACACCGGGTTGATGCTGCTCATCTCAGCGTAGACCGGGATCGGCTCCTCGCGTGCGGCGGCGATGTCCATCAACGCACGGCCACCCGCACGTGAACCGGTGAATCCGACTGCCTTGACGCGAGCATCTTTGACAAGTGCTGCCCCGACACTGCGCCCACCACCGAATAACAGCGAGAACACGCCCTCAGGTAGCCCACATTTTTCAACCGCTGCCCGAACCGCATTACCGACCAGCTCTGCCGTACCCGGATGCGCCGAGTGTGCTTTGACGATGACCGGGTTGCCCGCGGCCAGCGCAGACGCCGTGTCGCCACCGGCCACCGAGAACGCTAGGGGGAAATTGCTCGCGCAGAACACGGCGACCGGGCCTACGGGCCGCAGCATCGAACGCGTGTCCGGTTTCGGTGCCGGCTGTCGCTCCGGATCCGCATGATCAATCCGCGCATCGACCCAAGATCCGTCCTCTACCAAGTCTGCGAACATCCGCAGCTGCCCGCAGGTTCGGCCACGCTCGCCCTGGATCCGGGCGGCAGGCAGTGCCGTCTCAGCGGTCGCACGCTCGACCAAGACGTCGCCGAGATCTTCGATCTCTTTGGCGATCGCCCGCAGGAACTGCGCCTTCGAGCGACCCGAGAGCTTGCCGAATGGGATAGCAGCCTCCGCAGCGAGGGACGCAGCGCGATCGACTTCCTCCGGGCTCGGTTCAACGAAAGCTGGCTCGAGTGTTTCGCCAGTGGCGGGATTGGAGGCGGGGGTGCCGCCGCTATTTGATTCGCCACGGCCGGAGCCGATGATGGAGGTGCCTTTGAGAGTGGTGGTGGAACTAGTCATACTGGGGCAGATCTTATCGCGAACGGCCGACAACTCAAGGCGGGTTTCAACATCGTGCAAAACTCCGTAGACCACCTTGCAAAAACTATTTCCTCTTCTACGTCCCCGGCCTGATCCACGCCATCATGTTCACCTGCGGCTAGCCGCCCCGCCCTCAGGACACCGTCGCCGGCGTGATGCCGAAGCGGAACGGGTCGTCGGGATTGATTACGAGATCGATCAGTCCATTCACGTAAGCTGTCCCGGTCACCTCCGGGATGACGCCTCCATCAACCTCGGAGACGCGCCCTTCGAAGACACTGCCGAGGATGCTTGCCTGGCGCCACACCTCGCCAGCCCGCAGCTTGCCCGCTGCGTGCAGGCAAGCGAGCTTGGCGCTGGTGCCGGTGCCACACGGAGAACGGTCGTACGCCCCGCCCGGGCAGTAGACAAAATTCCTGCTGTCGGCCTCCAAGCCATCGGAGGCGGGGGCGAACACCTCGATGTGATCGATCTCTCCGCCGTCGCTACCGGTGATCCCCGCCCGCTCCAACGCGACCCTAGCTTTCGCACAAAAATCTGTCAGCGCCGCGAGGTTCGAGTAGGCCACCTCGAGCGGAGCGGCTTCGATCAGGAAGAACCAGTTGCCGCCCCAGGAGACGTCGCCGCGCACCCGCCCATAACCCTCGACCTCGATTTCCACCCCGGCCGCCGAGCGGTAGCTGAGCACGCTCGAGACCCGCACCTGGTTCGCGGCGACCAGTTCCGCCTCTACCTTGCCGACGCAGGTCTCCAGGCGCACGCTGCTCCCGACGTCCAGCTTCCCCTGATAGGCCAAAGTCACCGCGACGCCGATGGTGCCGTGAACACACATCTTCAGGTAACCAACGTTGTTGAAATAGATCACGCCGAGATCGCAGTCGTCCTCCGAACTCTCGACTAGCGCAGCCCCCACCATCGCATCCGAGCCGCGCGGCTCGTTGTTGACCGCCGAGCGCACCCAGTCGTGTTCGGTTTTGAAGCGTTCGAGCCGCTCCGCCACCGAACCGACACCGAGGTCAGGTAATCCGCTGACCACCGTTCGAGTCGGTTCGCCGCCAGTGTGAGAATCGATGACTTGGAGTTGGGATGACATGCCGCGACCCTAGCCCAACAGGCGCAATATTCGAGCCAGAAATTCCGCCTACTGCTCCTCCATCCGCAACCGGATAAACTCGCGGCTGCCGTCGAAAATCGATGTCGCCGATCGGAACTTGCGGGTGATCTTGCCATCGCCGTGATCGACCGGCGTCCCGACTTCAACCGTCGCACCTGGCCAGCTGATCAGATCAGATCCCACCTCAACGGTGTAGGTCACACTCGAGGCTCCAGCCCATTCATCGTAGCTCATCACCAGGTAATTCTCGCCAGCAAATTCCTCGATCGTCGCCTCTGGCAGACCAGTCCGCGTGATCGTGTCGTGTGGCGCCGTGCCGAGAGCGAACTCAGCGAAATTGGAGAGCCCATCCCCATCTGGATCCGCCCCCGGGTCGGAGACGGTCGGGTCCGCCAGCTCCGACGCGCTAAAGTTCCAAGACTGCCAGCCGAGGAAATCGAGTGGCAACAGCTCACCGGCAGGCGTCCCATGCACGCCGCGCGAGGCACGCCAATTGGTCGCGATCGCGTGGTCCGGATTGCTGTCCGGATCGATCAGTTCGAGCGTGTAGCCATCCCCATCAGCCGCCTCCGGCCAGGGGGATTTATCGTTGAAAGTGAAGTCGCGGATCACCGAATCATCCGCTGCCAAAATCTGCAGGCGCTCCCCATCATTATTCAAATTCCCCCGGTATTCACCCGCGATCCGATCGGCTGCGACGCCAGGGTATCGCGCGAGGAACGCATCGCGGCTCTCGACCACCAGCAGGGATTCTCCAGGCGCCAGACCGAAGACCGCCGCCTCGGAAAAGGCGAAATCGATGCCTTCGGTAAACCTCACTCCATCGAGGTGAACGATGTCGCCAGAGATGTTCTGCAACTCGACAAACTCGAGATCGGTGCGGCTGTAGATACCACCGGGATCCTCCACCGCGCTCGGACTTGCCGGGCGGTAGCTGAACTCGTTGACGACGAGGTTGCTCGCATCCGCAGGCTCTCCGATCACGTAGCGCACCGAGTTCACCGGCGACCACTCGGCACCCTGTAGCACCCGCGCGTTGACCAGCGTGCTGGCACTCAAGGAAAACTGCGAAGGGTCGCTCGGCTTGGTCGCGTGGAGCTCGAGGTCGAAGCTGATATCGGAGCTGGTTACCATATTCTGGTGCACCTCGACCGCGATGGTGTTCGCGCCGTCCCGCAGCAGGCCGGGAGAAACATCGCCCTTCTGGTGAAAGACCGTCTCGTCCGTACCGCCAGCGCTGTTGGTGGCAAGCGTCGTGTAGGTGATTGCGCCAGCCGTCGGCATCCCGCTGCGCCATACCTCGGTGCCGTTGATGTAGACGACCGCGCCATCATCGCGCCGCAGCCCCAAGGTCAAGCCGGTGGCACTAGCGGCATCGGTGACGTTGAACTGTTTGCGAAAATAAGTCGTGACGAACTTGTCACCAGCGACCGAACCAAATCCGACCTTGGTGCCCTCGGCTCCCGCTACGCCATCGCCGTAGCCAAGTTCCGCCACGCCCTCCTCCCAAGCGTCATCGTCAAACCCCGTCCCGCGCCAGGCCGCCCCCTGGTCTGATCCATCATCGAGAAACTTCCACAACTGCTCCTTAGCAACGAGAGTTGCGGTGATCTCGGCACCGCTCAAGGCCTGCGCCTCCGGGTTAACACCTCCGCCCGGCATCCGCGGATCGCTACCGTCGGTCGTGATATAGACCGTCCCGGGACCTGAGGTGATGGCCGGAGAAAACCCCGGCTGTACCTCGCCCCCATGCGGGGTGAACTCGGGCGCCTCGACCGGATACCAGCCGCGCGCACGGAGTTGGTCCAAGAGGATATCCGTGCGCTGCGCGAAGTAGGTGTCGGTGACGTAGTCCCACTCATCTTCCCATTCGCCGTCACGATCCCATGGCAGACTATCAGCGCTGGTCGGTTGCCAGCGCGCGGTCTCGGGGACAAGCGCCTCTGAGATCTCGTTCATGCGGTATTCGAAAGAGGGGGTCAGCCCACCCGCTGTCAGCAGGCCAGCGTGGAAACAGTATTTGTAAATACGGTCGCGGAAGAACACCTTGAAATCGGCATCGCCCATCAGGCTGCCGAATACCCCATCGGGTGCGTTCTGGTCGAGATTGTTGGCGGTGACGTCGTAGAGCATCACGTCGCAGTCCCACGAGTAAAAGCGCCAGCCCCCCTCGCCAGGATTCTTCGGGCCAGCTGCCATCCAGTTGTGCTGCGTCGTCCAATCCCAATCGTTGCCACAGTAGTAGTAGAGCAACTGGTTGTCTGCGAGGCTCGCCCAGTTGATCCAATCGCGCGAGGCCTGCCCTCCGGCGGAGGCGGCGCTCTTGACCTGCGCCCAGGCATTGCTCCAGCTGTCGCCACCACCGTGATCGCTGCCGGTGCGTCCAGAATTAGTGTAGTGATAGTCTTCTGCATCGCCGCCCATGTATTTGTCTAGGTAGTGGTGCATCGGCCGCTCGTGCAGGTGGTAAAGACCGTGGTAGGTACCGTTGAAATAGCAATGCACGTAGCGCCCGTGGAGGGAGGTGTGCCCCATCAGCATCTCGACGTCGCTGACCCAGCGGTTGCGGACGTAGAGCGCGTCGCCAGAACGGTAGGCGCCGTTGGACTGGTTGGTCGGGATGGCCATCCAGTAGAAATTATCGTGCGAGCCACCGCGCAGTTGGAGGAGGTCGAACTCATCGTTGTCCTCTGCCGTGTAGGGTTCGTTGGCGAACAGCGGGTAACGCAGCTTCGAATTCCCATACTCGCTACGGAAGTAGAGCCGCCAGTTGTTCTTCTGGGAACCGGTGCTGGCACCGCCGACAATCTTGATCCCGGCGTCGATCTGGAATCCTGGCTCGCTGCCATCGTTGCTGAAAAATTCGATTGAAGTCTCTTGCTCCGACGCACTCACGCTACCGGATTTTACCACCGAAACCACGGGCAGTGCGAGCAAGCCATCGTCCATGAGCGGACCATACGTCGCGTGATTTTTGATCGCCGCCTTGAAGACCGACTGCCCGAGGACACCGTTCGTCAGCGGGTTGGTGGTGCCATTCACCCAGACGTAGGTGTGGGTCGCCACTGGGGCGATGGTCGCAGACGGGTCAATGGCGATCGCGCGGATGCGCCGGGTGCCGCGGGTCGAGGTGCCAGTCTCGGGCGAGATCGTGATCGGAGCGGAGTAGATCGAGCCGCTACTAGCCGTCGGCTTCTGGCCGTTGGTCGTGTAGCGGATCGTCGAGCCAGGGATCGTCGCGCTCAGCTCCAGGTCAAAGGGACCCTCATAGAAGCCGCGCGGATGGGAAAAGCTGACCTCGTTGCGGACCTGGGCAGAGGTATTGCCATTCGCCGCACCGGGGGTCGGCGACTGCAGATAGCCTATCTCGCTCGCTGCCGAATTATGTCCATAGGAGACGTCCGGGAACATCTCAGGAAACTCCAGTTGGCTCGCGACGGTCACCCCATCTGGTTCGACCAGGGCGAGGAATTCGCCACTGCTGCCGAGTTGGAAAATCGTGTGCAGGTTGTCGCCATTCACCGGGCGACGATCTTTGCCGGAGGCGAATACCACTAGGAAACCGTTTGCGGGGATCGTCACGGCGGGCAATTGCCACTGGGTCAGATTGTCCGGGTCGTCTGTCAGGTACCAGCCGTTCAGGTTCGCTGCGCCTGCCTGCTCATTGAAAATTTCGATCCAGTCGCTGGCGTCGCCATCCTCATCGGTCAGGGTGCCCCCGTTGCTGGCCATCAGCTCGTTGATGCGCAACGAGGGATCGGTCACCGCCAGGGTGAAACTTTTCTCGAAGGCCAAGCCCGAGAGGTCGGTGGTGCGGGCGCGGAAGGAGAGTTCGGTGCGGGCGACGGAAATCGGAGCAGCGACCTGCAGCCACTCGCCATCGACACTGAAGAGTGCGTTGTCGCCATCGCCAGCACCTGAAACCAGCGTGTAGCTGTGCGCATCGATGGTGCTCGCGTCGAGGGTTGCGAACCTGCCCACCGGCGTGCCGGTGATCACGCCGGAACTGATCGAGCTGGCGCTGAGCGAGAGGTCGCTCGGCGCGATCGGCTGTGCCAATGTCAGGGTAAAGTCGCGCTCGAGGGAGCGCGCCGGGTCCTCCGCATCGGTCGTACGCACGCGGATGGCGAACGTGGTGCCGGACGGGTGTAGGGTGAAATCGTAGAGTTCGTCCGGCGCTAGATGCTC
>JBLHKE010000199.1:0-11065 GCA_047619485.1 Verrucomicrobiales bacterium
CAGGAAGCTCTCAACGTCATTGTTCGCTTTGCTTCGCTGTCTTGATATTCGCCCAAAATATTCGGATCAGTCCGTCATTTTGTCTGATGCGCGGTTCGATTCGCTTTCCGTCGTCAACTAGCGGCAATCGAACCGCCAGGCGGATCCAGCGGATTGTTTCGCGTAGTTCTTTGTGCGCAACCTTCATCTTGTGGATAAAATCATTTTCCGATTCCGCGGCCTGAGCCTCTCCATGATGCGCCATTGGAGCCGTGCCAATCCTCAACACCTGACCAGCCAAATAGCGGCCAGCCGCAGTCCCGGGCAGGGATTCCGAAAACCGAACCACCCTCGCAGCAAAATTCAACAGTCGTTCCTCAAGATCATCATCAGCTTCCTCCTTCATAGAGAGATCATCTCAGAAACAACCACCGATTCAAACCCGAAGCCACCCACAACAGTCAACTTGAACGTTGAAAGTTCGAAGTTGAACGTTCAACGTTCTCCCCAATGCCCCGCCTCCTCCTAATCTCCCTTCTCCTCTGCTGTGGCCTACTCCACGCCCAGGACGCATCTAAGAAACCTGCGATGCGCGGCTCGATTATCGAGGATCGCGCTGCGCGCAAGTTGCTCGACGCTGGCGATCTACGCGCCGAGGCGGACGAGACCGACAAGGCGGTCGAGATCTGGCAGTCGGTGATCGAGCGCTACCCGCGCAGCCGTGTTCGCTTCGATGCGCACATGCGGCTGGGCAACTTCCTCCTCGAGAAGCAGCGCGCGTTCGACAAGGCACGCGGGCATTTCGAGGCTGCCTCGTCCGAGGACAACCCAGATGAGGAAAAGCGTGCCGAGGCGACGCTCAACACCGGAATCTGCTTCTACGAGAATCGACATTACGGCAAGTGCTTCACCATCATGCGCCAGATCATCGAGGACTTCCCCGCTTCCGGACACGTCAACAGCGCCTACTACTACATCGGGCTCGGCCACTTCAAACTCGGCCACTACAGCCGTGCGATCGCGGCCCTAGAACGAGTCGGCACCGCGCTCTCCACCCAGGATCTGCGCATCGAAAAAGTCGAGGCTGGCCGGCGGCTCTACATCAAGATCGACGACAAGGACCTCGCCATCCTCGAACCCGGCCAGCCAGTCAAGGTCATCTGCAAGACCACCAGCGGCGATAGCGAGGTGGTCGATTGCCTACCCGTCGGTCGCAATGTGCGCATGGCGCTCGGCTCGATCCCCACCACCCTCGGCAAAGGCACGCCAGACAACGGCCAGTTGGAAGTCAAAGGCGGCGACCAGATCGAAGTCCTCTACACCGACGAGCACACCGCCGAGAAGAAGTTCAACCAGAAGCGCCTCAAGCGGGTGCAGGTGGTCGGCAACGCCAGCATCCATATCATGGACGGTTCGTTCCGCGAGACACTCGGCGGCGTCGTCCTCGGTAAGGGGGCGAACCTGCAGGTAGCCGACGCCGATTTCGATCGTAGCGGCAAGGCAGATACCCTGCAGGCGTCCGCCGAAATTTGGCGCAGGAAAACCTTGGATGAAATCGAGAATGAGAAAGCTGAACGCGCGGCAAAGGAGACGCCACCCGAGGAGAAACTTAATCTCTACAAACGCCTCGACCAACTCCCCCTCACCTTCACCGAGAGCGAGGCTCACAGCGGCACCTTCCGTTCAAGCGCCCCGCTACAGAACTCCTCCGAGTCGATCGCTGGCGACGACAAACTACAGGCACGCCCCGGCGATCTGCTGCGACTCGCCTATCTCGATGAGGTCAACATCACCAACGTGCCGCGCGCCCTCATCAGCGAGGCCAAGTGCATCGAGGGCAATCTCGGTGACGTGCGCGTGACCAAATCGAAGATTTCAGACGAGGAGTTGCGCCTGCGCACTAAACTAAAAACCGCCTCCGCCCTCACCCACATCGGAAGCCACTACAGCGAGTTCGGCCTGGAGGACAAGGCGAAACTCAAATACAACGAGGCGCTGCAGGTCTGTGAGGAGATCTACGAGGACGCCAGGAAGGTCGGTGGTAGCCTGCTTGAGCAGACCTACGTCCAGTTGTGGCGGATCTACTTTGCCATGGACGAGCTCAATCTCGCCCTCGCGATGAGCCAGCGCTTGCAGCGCGAATTTCCCAACTCGACCTTCGTCGATGAGGCGATTCTCCAGCAGGCGCACGTCGCCCGGAAGAAAGGAGATCTGCCGCGCGCGATCAGCCTCTACTCCAACCTGGTAAAACTCCAGGAGAGCCCGCTCAAAGGCGAAGGCCAGTTCGGCATCGGTGAGTGCTACGAGGAGATGGCGAGCAAGGCCAAGGCCGAACAGGCGGCGCCACTCTACGAACGCGCCTTCGAGGCCTACAAGCGCGTCTACGAGCAGTTCCCCGACAGTGGCCGCGTCGGTGATGCTGTGGCGAAGATGGCGAACTTCTACTACCAGCGGAAAGACTACGCACGGGCGATCGACGTGTTCGAGAACGTGCTCGACGAGCATCCCGACGCGAACTTCCTCGACGTGATCCTGTTCAACTACGGACGCTGCCTCTACCGGCTCGAGCGCAAGGCCGAAGCGCGAAAGAAGTTCGACATCCTCATCAGCGATTTTCCCGAAAGCCCACTAGCGACCGAGGCGAAAAAAATCACTGAAGCTTTGGCGAGAGCAACAAAGTAGCTGGGGATTGCAGCGGTAACTTCGATTTGCAATCGAAGCCCAGTGCCGAAGCCGATTTACTTGGCACCACCAATATTTGCCGGTTCTGACCGGAGCCCGTAGCTGATTCCGTTCGAGCATTGGCCATCAGAAAATGGGATCGCTTCGGCGGACGCAGCCTCTAAAGGCTACGCTACGATTCGGCTAAGACTCACTCCTGCCCGCCTCGCGAGGCATTCGCGGCACCTCGAGCAGACAAGAATGTCCGCCCTCCGAAAATGCCGACTCTCGGCATGATTCCTGAGAACGGGCAGGAGTCGCCGTCTAACAGTTGGCTACGCCTTCTTCGTCTTCACCGCCCGCTTTCTCTCCGGGAACAGCGCCCGACAAATCCCACACACCATCCCATCGCATCCCCGCGCCGAGCAGTGCTCGCGGCCGTAGAAGATGATTTGCAGATGCAGCTTGTTCCAAGACTCCTCGGGGAAGAGCCGCTTCAGATCTTTTTCGGTCTGCACGACGTTCTTACCGTTGGTCAGCTTCCAGCGCTGCGCTAGCCGGTGGATGTGCGTGTCGACCGGAAACGCCGGATAGCCGAAGGCCTGCGACATCACCACGGAAGCAGTCTTGTGGCCGACACCAGGAAGCTCCTCCAGATCTTCGAAAGTTGCTGGCACCTTACCACCATGCTTTTCCAAGAGAATCTCTGACAGCCCTTTAATAGCCGTCGCCTTGCGTGGAGCGAGTCCACATGGGCGCACGCACCCGTCGATCGTTTCGACGCTCAACTTCGCCATCTTCTGCGGCGTGTTGGCTTTCT
Source organism: Verrucomicrobiales bacterium (assembly GCA_047619485.1). Lineage (GTDB taxonomy): Bacteria > Verrucomicrobiota > Verrucomicrobiia > Verrucomicrobiales > DEV007 > JBLHKE01. The sequence goes on from JBLHKE010000199.1 coordinate 3,461, forward strand.
TGAACAACGCAGGCGTCACCAGGTTGACCCGCACATCCGTGCACTGGGCGGAAAGTAATACCGCGACCAATAAGGTAAACGAATCCGTATGATCCAGTGGGATTGGCGTCTCGGGATAGAGCTCCTCGAGCTTCTCTAGGACGAAGGTCGCCCTCTCAGTCTTCGTCACAGGGACAAATTACTCAGGTTCGAAACCTGACTAGGCTCCGACCTTGGGCTTGAGATCTTTATACATCTGCCAGCAATGGGGCGCTGCGTGCTTGCGACCGGAAAGCAGGCTGTAGCTGCTCTTGTAGCAGCCCCACTCAACGATCTCGATGTCGATGTTGCGAACGCCCCAAGCACGCATCATGGAGAGATTCGGCTTGTAGATATCGATCGTGTCGGTTCCTACCAAAGCGCTGCCATAGTCATCGATGACGTATAGGTGCGGCTGCCCGACGATCCTGAACTTAGTCCCTAGCGGGTAGCGCGACCAATCAGCCGCGGCGCTGCGAATCTTACCATACAACAAGGTCGTTCCGATGGCATTTTTCCTACCATAGATGCCACCTTTTTCATTTTCTGCATGCGAGTAGGAAGTGGTACGCACGTGCCGAACTCTGCTATTGCGAGTCTTTGAGCTCGTCGGCGATCGCGAGATCTGTGAATAAGGGCGCGCAGCCTCCACATTGACCCTAGCCGGCTTGCCATATTTATTCGAAAGCGGTGAGCGAGCGTTCAACGAGCTGGTCGTCGGGGAGCACGAACAAAGCACAGCTCCAAGAAGTGACAGAGCGATGGGAACTTTAAAATTCTTCATTAGAAACGCGTTAAACTTATTAATAAATATTAACTATTAAGTAATAGAGACTAAACTTTACCTCGTTTGAGGTATGATGTAAAGCCGATTCACTACCCTGGACCCGCATAGTTTACCACATTTTCGCAGTTCTGTCTCTCAGATTATGGAAATTTGATAAAATGTGAACACATTTTCATTTACGGGCATTTGACCTAGAGATTCCTAAAGATCTCCGGCACAAAGCTCAAGTCGGACGCCTCCTCCACCGCCATGCGGATTTGCGCCTGCATAATCTCGGCAGGAACCGGATTCTGATATTCATCCAGACAGTCTCTCAGCGCCGGCACAGGCTCAAGCCCTCTGGTTTTCATCAAGCGATAAACCTTAATAGCCAATGACTCGGCGGCGCCTGGAGTCACTAGCTCCGGAATCAGATGCCTCAACTCCTCGAACGCCGATTTCGGAAGCTTCACCTTCTGCTTCTTACAGAGCGCACGGATCAGGAAGAAGCCCTCCTCTGGCGTGGTGCTCGGAAAGAGCGGGATCTTCACATCGACACGCCCAGGGCGTTTCAGATCCACCTCGATCAAATCAGGGCGACTCGAAGCCAAGATCCACAGGATTCGACCGCGATTGTCCCGATTGCTCATTTCCTTGGCCATCATCGAGTAGACGCGTCCAGAAACACCAGAATCTCCAGAGCCCGAGTCGCGCCTGCCGAGCGCCTGATCGGCCTCGTCGACGAACACCACACACCGACCGAGAGCGTGCAGCAGGCTGAAAATTTTCTCCAGATTTCCCTCGGTGCTACCGACCCATTTATCGCGGAAATTTTTAAATTTCACTACCGGCACGCCAGCCTCCCCTGCGAGGCATTCGACCATGTAGGTCTTGCCGGTGCCGACCGGCCCACAGAGCAAGTAGCCCATCGGCATGGCCGAGGTATCGCCCTGCTGCCAGAGGGCAACGTCCTGGCGGATCCATTCCTTCACCGCCTCCTGCCCGTAGACGTCATCGAGCGTTCGTTCCGACTCGATGAATTCGATTAGCCCGTTGCAATCCCGCTCGACAAGTTCCTTTTTCAGATCCGAGAGGTCGTCCGGGCGCAGCGTCTCCTTCTTGTGCTCCTTGCGCTTCAGCAGGCTCTCAAGGGCACTCAGCGTGGCACCGGTGAGTTGGCTGGCTGGCTCATCGAGCGCCTCGGCGTATTCGGCAAGCGCCACCCCATGCTTCGGCAACATCGCACGCATCGCCTGCTCGAGTTCATGCGCCGACGGCAGCGGCACCTGGATCGAGTGCGTGCGTGGGTCGGTGACGATGAGCGGGTGCAGGTCGTTGAGGTTTTCGCTGATCAGGAAGGTGGCGTGATTGACCTCGCTGATCAGCGTCTCGCTCGCCCAGTCACGCACTAGCAATGCCATCGCGTTGAGGTCGTAGTTGAGGCCACCCTGCAGCGATGGGATCACCAAGTGCGCCGCCTTGATAATGATAGCCACCTGTGGGTTGGCCTTCTTGAGCCGCTTCAAGTTCCCACAGTAGCGCAGGAAGCGCGTCATGAGTTCGATCGCTTCGCGCGGCTTGCGCGGCATCGACCCGCGTTCTTTGAAGGTCGGCCACTGGCCGAAAAAATCGCCACCACGCTCGACTCGCAGACCGTTGCCAAGGTCGTAACTCAGAATGACATCGAACGAGGGCAGCAGCGATTCCTCGAGGAAATCCGCTAGGCTGCCGAGCTTCGCGCTGCCATCGCTGCCCGCCAGCAGGAGGCGATCGTTGACATTGCCGTGCAGGATGAATTGCGTCGTCGCGTTGCTCTCGTAGAGATCAACCAACTCGCGGGACCAGTCTGGTAAGGTGGGCATTTTATTTGGGCGGAACATAGCAGTCCCCCATGCCGTTTGTCGAGCGACAAGCCCGATCTCTATCGACGACGAAGAGGTGCATCCGCGCTAGTTTTGCGCACTATGGGAAAAGAATTTGATCAGATCGACTCCTCCATCCGAACTTGGATTGAAAAGCAAAAACTCTTCTTCGTCGCCACTGCGCCGAGTTCGGCAGATGGGCTCGTCAACCTTTCACCGAAGGGCATGGACTCCTTCCGGGTTCTCGGACCAAACACGATCGCCTACCTCGATCTCACCGGCAGTGGGATCGAAACGATCGCCCATTTGAAAGACAACCCGCGGATCACCGTGATGATGTGCGCGTTCGAGGGGCCACCGAAAATTTTCCGATTTTACGGCAGAGGGGAAGCGTTCTTGGCTGGATCGGATCGCTACAAAGAGCTACTCCCAAAGTTCGGCCAGCTCCCCGGCGCAAGATCGATCATCCATATCGAACTCGACCGCATCATCGATTCTTGTGGCTACTCGATCCCACTTTACGAACACGCTGGGGATCGGGATGTCCTGAGCAAGTGGGCCGACGCAAAAGGAGAACAAGGCGTGCGCGACTACCAGCAGGAAAAAAACCGCACCAGCCTAGACGGCCTAGAAGGGATGCCCTAGTCAGACGCCGACAACCCGTTGCTGCTACTGGGTCTCGCTCTGAGGCCCCATTGATTTGGTCGTCTCTTCGCCGCCGTCGTCGTCGGATGATCCGCCTTCAGATTCGATAGGGAGACCTTCGGCTGCCGCAAAGTCTGCGAGCGCGAGATCTTCAAGCGCGTCCTGTTCGACCGCCATCGCGGTGATCTCCGAGGTGTCGAGGCTATCCTTGGCGACGCGAGCCCGCCCGGCAGCTTCAGTGCGCTCCTCTTCGATAATGCCCTCGAGACGGCTGAGAGTGTCGCCACTGCCACCGATCTCGTTGATCATGCCAGACGCCATCTCGTTGAGGTCGGCCATCGCCTTCTTGACCTTAACGTCATTGATACCGCGGGTGATTTCTTCAATCTTCTTGCGAGCCTCCTTAACAGAGACATCGCGCGCGCTGAGCAGCTCTTTGTAAGTGCTCTCAGCCTCTTTCGCTTGGGCACGATTCTCTTCCAGTTCGGCGCGAACGGTCTGCAGACGCAGCGCATACTGCCCGGCCAATTTCTTGTTGCCAGCCTTGAGGTTCGCCGCGGTCTTCGCACGCAATTCAGCTTCGAGTTTCTCTTCCTTCCTCACCTGCATGACCAAGCGCTCGCAGAGACCCGCGTGGGTCGCCAGTCCCTTATTGAATTTCGCGATCTGCCCGCGCAGGTTTTCCTTCTCAACCTCGAGGAGTGCCTCCGGGTTCTTTTTTTCAAGGCCGCCGACGAAGAGGCCAAAGAAGCCACGAATTAAATTTCCTAAACGTTTGAACATGGGACTGAATTTTCTAGTTTGATTGCTATCGACCCCACATGATGTGTTGGGATAGTGGTCAGTATGTATATCAGATAGATCTCCTTTACACACAAGCCAATAATCAGCCGATCGTGCCCAATCCGCCCTTCCAGACCGACGACGCCCTGCCGCAACGTCACCTCGCCCCGCTCGACTGGAGCGAGTTGCGCCGCGAGCGAGCCCGCGGAGCCACGCAGATGCGGCCACCGATCGCATTGACCTCAAATTACAAACAGCCAGCCAACCCGTGAGCGAAACGACCCAGAACCCGATCCAAGCCCTGCACGCCCTCGAGAAGCACCTCAGCGAGCAGACCGAGCATGGCGTCGAACGCGCCTACATCTCCCCGACCGCGCTCGCCGACCTCAACTCGCTCCGAGCCGCCGTCCAAGCCGCCGCCCCCAAACGGGCTCCTGCACCTCAACCTCCTGCACCCGTGCCGGCTCCGGCTCCAGTCGAGCCAAGTCCTGCGGCCATTCGTAAAATCGAGCAAACACCGCCTCTTCCCGAACCGCCAAATACCCCAGGCTCCGACGAAAAACGTCTCCAGCTACGCGAGATCGCTATCCGCGCCAAGCGATGTGAGCAGACTCGCTCGCTAGGAACCTTGCGCAGCGATTTCGTCTTCGCCAACGGCAACCCCGACGCGGATCTGATGTTCATCGGCGAGGCCCCAGGCATGGAGGAGGAAAAAAAGCACCGCCCCTTCGTCGGCCCCGCCGGCCAACTGCTCGACAAAATCGTCAAAGTGATGGGCTTCGAACGCGACGAAGTCTACCTTTCTAACATTGTTAAATTTCGTCCATCGACGGGCGCTCCCAACCAGGGGACCCGCAACCGCAAGCCGACTGCCGAGGAGATGGCGACCTCCGTCAAATACGTCCTAGAGGAGATCGCGGTCGTCCAGCCGAAAGTGATTGTGGCTCTCGGTGGAACCACCATGGAAGGACTGCTCGGACTCGAGGGCAACCTCGATAGCCACCGTTCGAAGTTTCACACCCTGCGCAACATCCCAGTCATGATCACCCACCACCCGTCCCACCTGCTGCGCAGTGGGGAGAAAATCGAGAAGCGCAAAGTCTGGGAGGATCTTCTGCTCGTCATGGAGCGACTCGGCTTGCCAATCTCGGCAAATCAGCGCAGTTTCTTTCTGTAACAATGGACGCTATCCAATTCACCGCCAAGTGCGAGGCGCGCCTAGTCGACGTCGATGAAGTGCAGTCGCCAGCCGCCAACCAGGCCATCGTACGCACTCACCGCATGGGGATCTGCGGCACAGACATCTCGGCGTTCCACGGTAAATTCCCATTTTTCCAATTCCCGCGTATCCCGGGACACGAGTTGGGGGTCGAAGTCGTCGCCGTGGGAGAACAGGTCGACAACGTGATGCCAGGCGACCGCTGTGCTCTCGAACCCTACTTCAACGATCCCGAGTCCCCGACTTCTAAACGCGGCCTGACCAATTGTTGCACCGAGCTCCAAGTCTTCGGTGTCCACTGCGACGGCGGACTCCGCAACGGGACTTACTCCGTCCCAGCCCACAAACTCCACCCCGGCAACGATCTGGGTTTCGATCAACTCGCGCTCGTCGAGCCGCTCGCGATCGGTTACCACGCGGTGCAACGCGGCGCGCCCCGTCCGGGCGAGAACGTGCTGGTGATCGGCGCCGGACCGATCGGGCTCGCTTGCCTAGAGTTTCTCAAACTGCACGACGTGAAGCTTCAGGTGATGGATCTGGATCCAGCCAGGCTGAATTTCTGCCGCGAACGCTTCGAGATTTCCGCTGACGATCCACCCGCCGACCTGATCATCGACGCGACCGGAAGTGCGCACTCGATGTCGACCTGCCTCGAACATGCCAACTTCGGCGGGCGCATCGTTTACGTCGGTGTCACTCAGGATGAGGTCCACTTTGCGCACGCACCGATCTTCCACCGCCGCGAACTTACTCTCATCGCCTCGCGCAACGCGCTGAGCGCGGACTTCCCTAACATCATTCAAATTCTGAGCGATGGCAGCATCGACCTCGCTCCGTGGATGACCCACCGGATTTCCCTCCAAGAGGTCCCGGAGCGTTTCGCCGAGGTCACCCACCCTGATTCTGGCGTGATCAAAGCCATGATTGAGATCCAATAGCATGAGGCCCGTCCCCAAATTCACTTTCGGAGTCGGTGATCGCTTCGGCCAGAGCGCAGCAGCCCAACTCAAGGCCTTCATCCGCGCGCAGGCAGAGGGCATCGAACTCGTACCGGTGTGGAACAAATCGAACCGCGAGCACCTGATCGTCGGCACCGACCCTGCCGCCACGCGCGCCGCTGCTGACCAGGCCGTCGCTGATCTGAATTGGGAAGGCGACTACCTGCTAGACGCCGATCACATCAACTTGGAGACGGTCGATCGCTACCTCCCCCACTGCGACTTTTTCACCCTCGATGTCGCAGACGCGATCGGCCAAGCGGCCTCGCCAGATGACATTAGTCGTTTCGTCGAGCGCCACCCAGAATTGATCGGCCAGTTCGATATCACCCGCGATCACGTCGAGCAGACGGCGCAACAATTCCTTTTCGCCACTCAGCAGGCCGGAAAGATCTACCGGCACATCCTCGAGCAGAAGGGCGGTAGCGACGACTTTGTCACCGAGGTTTCGATGGACGAGACCGACACCCCACAGTCGCCCGCCGAGATGTTGATCATTCTGGCCGCGCTCGCTGACGAAGATGTCCCAGTCCAGACCATCGCGCCGAAGTTCACCGGTCGATTCAACAAAGGCGTCGACTACCAAGGAGACCTGGCACAGTTCGAAAAGGAGTTCGAGGCCGATCTTGAGGCGATCGCCTGCGCGATCGAAACTTACGGCTTACCGGAGACACTAAAACTGTCCGTCCACTCCGGTTCCGACAAGTTTTCCATCTACCCGATCATCCGACGTGCGCTGAAAAAAAGCGGCGCAGGCATCCATATCAAAACCGCAGGCACGCACTGGCTCGAAGAGATCATCGGCCTCGCGGAATCGGACGGAAGTGGCTTGGAACTCGCCAAACAGATCTACGCGCGAGCGCTAGAAAAACGCGAAGCACTGTGCGAGCCCTACGCCACCGTGATCGACATCGATCCACACCAACTCCCGTCCGCCGACGAGGTCGCAGCGTGGAGCGCAGTTCAATTCACCGCAGCCCTTCGCCACGATCAGAGTAATCCTGGCTACAATCCGCACCTCCGGCAATTGCTGCACGTCGGTTTCAAGATCGCCGCGCAGCTAGGCGAGACCTACCTCACCGCGCTCAAAGATAACGCAGCCGAAGTCGAAAAGTGCGTTGGTGAGAACCTCTACGACCGCCACATCGCGCCGCTGTTTTTGTAGCCCTCGATCGGACCGAAGCTGGAGAGACTGTCGGGAAATCCCATCGCCGCAGGCGATGGCGTAACTTCGATTTCAAAATCGAAGAGCAGTGCCCAAGCATGAAGTCCGAGCACGATGGGCTTCGATTTTGAAATCGAAGTTACGGCTGA
>JBLHKE010000200.1:0-11065 GCA_047619485.1 Verrucomicrobiales bacterium
TTATCTTGCTCCAAGCGGGAGAACGGGCGTTGGTTGTCCGCGATCGCGCCGCGTTCGAACACCGCTACGGCACTGACTTCACTGACCGCATCGTCGGTGAATTTGACGCCGACACCGGCCTGAGCAATAGCGGGGAGCGGCTGGCGATTGCGGCGCTCGACGGCGATCCGGTGCGAAATTTCGTCTACGATGATCGGGTGCCGTGGCCTACAGCGGCAGACGGTGCCGGCTACAGCCTTGTGCTCAAGCGGCCAGGCTCGAACCCCGATCACGGTCTAGCTGAGAACTGGCAGAGCAGCGCCAGCATCGGTGGGACGCCAGGTTATTCGGACTCGGTGAATTTCGCGAGTTGGGCGGTGGCGTTTGGACAACCTGAACCCGGTTCCGACAGCGACGGGGACAATCGCGTCGCGCTGTTGGAGTTCGCCAACGGCGGCAACCCCACGCTCGCCGAACCGGCTGGTGACAGCGTGCGGGTCGAGCCAGGCGTGGTGGCGTTTCGGAGAAACCTGCGTGCTACCGGTTTGGACTTCGAACTGGAAACATCCGGTGACCTACTCAACTGGCAATCCGCAGACGGCATCTGGGAGTTCGCAGGCGAGGAGCATCTCGGCGATGGCACCGCCATGTTTTCATTCCGCCCATCCAACGGAACCAGTTCCCTGTACGTCCGCCAACGCGTCAGCATCGAATAAACCATTTCGTGCTTCGGTGTTTCGAGTTGCATTCCTGTTTCACTCGACACGCTCCGGAGGACATGCAGGTCTTTGAGCATTTGGGATCTCTTCCGCTTGCTCGACTTCTATAAAAGAAGATCAGCTCAGCGCAAAGCCGCCGGTGCAAGGAACGCGAGGTCGCTTCCATGTACGACGTCAGCCCGCGTTTTGTATCCAAGAACAGAAAAAATATCTGGGCTGCGCCTTTCCAACAGTGCCTGCGCCTCATGGTGATTGAACGCCACGATCCCTCGAGCGACCTCCAATTTTCCCACCATTATGCTCACAACATCACCGCGCTCAAATTCTCCCGCAACACTCTCCAAATCATCCGGAAGTATGCTACGCCCCTGCCTTAAGCCATCCAAAGATTCAGCATCGACTTCTAGAAAACCTCTAATATCCAAACTCGTAGCAATCCAAAGATGCCGTGCGCTCTCAGGAGTAATATTTGATTCGATCACAGTATGCTCTCGTTCGCCATCGATCGCGCCCAAAACCGGGTTCACACAACTACCGCTAGCAATGTGTGTCCGACACCCTGAAGCCACCGCGATTTCAGCTGCTAAAAGTTTGGTTATCATCCCTCCCGTCCCGGCACCCGATGCGCCTCTAGCCAACGCAAAAATACTTTCGTCCAAAGTCTCAACCCGCTTGACGAGCTTACCCTTCTTATCCAGCAGACCACCCACATTCGTCAAGATCACGAGTTCATCCGCCTCTACCAGATGGCATACTTTCGCCGACAATCGGTCGTTGTCACCGACCCGCAGATGCTTTGTCGCGACGGTATCGTTTTCGTTCACAATCGGCACCGCCCCTTGATTGAGCAATTCCTCAAAGGTATCCTCTGCATTCACAAAGCGCTTTCGATCCTCAAAATCGGAAAGCGTGATCAAAATCTGAGCGACTCGCAAATCATGCTCGAAGGCGAAATTGCGATATGCCGCCATCAATGCCGGTTGCCCTAAGGCCGCAGCCGCCTGTTTTTGCGGTAGTGTCAGATCCTCACTAGCCAGCGTCGGGCCATAGCGACGCCCCAACGCCACCGACCCCGAAGAGACCAACACCACCCTATAATTTCTCGCCCGCATGCTCGCGACGTCATTCATCAGATGATAGAGAAAATCCATCCGGAGATTTCCGGTCAGATCATCCACCAGCAAACTCGAACCGATCTTTAGAACGACTGTTTTTTCCCGATCTCCCATCACTAGATTGTTGGCAAGAGCGCAGGAGCAGTTGGACGGCTGCCCTTCACGGCACGACGCAGCGGGTTCTTGTCCAACCAGAATGAAAGCCCATTCGCCCTCAATCTGTCCGCCACACAAGGAACCGAAGGCTTCTCTTTACTATTTTGACTCAAAAACACGGTTTTAACAGTAGCACTAAGAACTCGGGGAAGTGATCTCTTTTTTATCGATTGCTAAAATATATTAAACTAAATGGCTGGCGATGACTCCAATCTAACGATCGCCAGATTGCCGCATCGCGCCGAATCCAGCGTTGTGGGAACCGCCGCCCGAGCCGGAATTGCCACCGCCGCCTTGCCTTGGTTTCGCCCCATTGCCAGCTGTCTCAATATCGCCAGCTTCAATGAGTTTTACAATCGGCGCGTGTTCGAGCGCCCTTTTCGTCACCTGCCCAGTCTTCCCAGGCGCGAGAAATAATTTCTTCCCACCGGGTAAGGGGACGCTCAGTGGTTTGGTGGTCTTGTTGGTGATATCCATTTAGGTTTGTTGGGTTGTAGCAGCGTAGTCCGTCCTTTGGGCGTGTCCAGCATTCGCCAGTGACCAAGTGTGCCCAGTTTCCTGAGGGTGCATCCTTCTGACCGGCACATCGATAACGAATTTGGTATCAGTCGGAGAGAAACTGCTGGAAGGCCATCTTGTTTTCGATCGGCGAGGTTTTCGGTCGACCCAGATCCGCCCGCGCGCCCTTCTGAACCATGATTTCCAGCATCGCTGGTCCCTTCACGGCGCGAAGTTCGGCGACCTTTTCGGCTAGGTCGTCAGAATGTTCAACCCGCCACGCTTCGGTGTAGCCACAGGCCTTCGCGATCTCTGTGAATGAAACCCGCATACCGGCAGTCGCCATGCCACCGACGGAACCGTGCACCCCATTGTTCAAAATGACGTGCTTGAAATTCGCCGCTTCGGACACGCCGGCAATCGCGGTGCCGCCCATGTGCATCAGCATCGCGCCGTCGCCGTCTAGGCAGAACACCTGCCGATCGGGCTTGGCCAGAGCGATGCCCATGGCGATCTGCGAGGCGTGCCCCATCGCGCCGACTGTCAGGAAATCCCGCTGGTGGCCGTGGTCGTTGCGCGCCCGGTATTCGTAAAGTTCGCGCGAAATGTGTCCAGTGGTGGAAACGATCGCGTCGCGTTCGTCCAGTTGCGCAGCCACCAATCCGATAGCGTTCTCGCGACTCATCTCGAAGTCCCCCGAGGACTGGTCGTTTGCAGTGTAGGACGCGAAGGTGCCCTTTCGGACCAGCAGGGCGACTGGCCGGTTCTCAGCAGCGGCGATCGCCACCAACTCATCCACACTGCGCTGGGCCGCATCGGGCTCTGCCTCCAGGAAGCGCCAGGGAATGCCCATCTCTTCCAGCAGACTGACGGTGACTTTGCCCTGCTTGACGTGTTGCGGTTCGTCTTTGGTGCCGGGCTCACCCCGCCAGCCGATTAGCATCAGCATGGGAATGCTGTAGACATCGGGGTCGGCTAGGGAAAGCAGCGGATTGATCGCGTTGCCCTGGCCGGAGTTTTGCATGTAGACGAGCGGCACTTTTCCGGTGGCCAAATGGTATCCACACGCCAATGCCACCGCACCACCTTCATTTGCCGCCAGCACGTGTTTGTCGCCAGCGTTATCTGCAAGGTAGAAGCAAACGGGTTTGAGCAGTGAGTCCGGTACGCCCGTGTAGAAACCGACACCGCGAGCTGCCAGCCATTCGAAAAAATCTTCACATGGAATCATGGTCTTGTTTAAGATCTTTCAGGAATGAGACTGATGATGTCCTTGATCTGCATGCACAGATCCTCGGCCTCGGACGCTCGGCCATGCCGAAGAATGCTCTCGGCGACCTTGACCATGGCGGGGTAGGCGCTGCGCAGAAGTTGGTTGGCGTAGATCACGATACTCACACCGGCCTTCATCAGTTCATCCTCGGTCGTTTGGGAATACGTCGACGGCACTACCACTAGCGGCACGCGATCAGTGAACTTTGAGTATTCCTTGCAGAAGGTGAGAACTTCGTCGGCGGTCTTCTCCTTGCTGTGGATCATGATGCCGTTCGCGCCGGCCGCGATGTAGCCCTTGGCGCGAGCCAGTGCATCGTCCATGCCGGCCTTGAGAATCAGACTTTCGATGCGGGCGATGATCATGAAATCATCGGTCACCTGTGCTTGCTTCCCTGAGGAGATCTTGAGGGCGAAATCCTCGATGGTATCCTGAACCTGCCCGGCGTCGGTGCCGAACAGTGAGTTTCTCTTCAGCCCCTTCTTGTCTTCAATGATCACAGCCGAGACGCCCAAGCGCTCTAGGGTGCGAACCATAAACACGAAGTGCTCCGTAACGCCACCCGTATCACCATCAAAAATGATGGGCTTGGTCGTCGTCTCGAGAATGTCGCTGACAGCGTTCATGCGATCCACATACTCGATGTCCGGCTTGGCTTTGAGGGCCGAGTCGGTCAGGCTGCTCAGCCAGATCGCGTCGAACTCCCGAACCTGGTCGTCAGCTTCGACGGCCACGGTCTCGGCGATCAATCCCGTCAGGCCACTGTGCGCTTCGATCACGCGGATCAACGGCTTGGCTTCCAACAGTCGCTTCAGCATCCCCAGACGCATCTGCGGCGTGGTGCCGACCTCCCGAATCGCCACACTGAGCGACATGGATGAGATGCCGGGCATATGCTTCGGCTCGACAAGCTCCCCGCCCCATTCCTTGAGGGTGTCGATGACGCGCTGACGGGTTTTTCGCAGCACCCCGGTACTCCAGTCATGGCGGTGGAATACGTAATCGGGTTTGATCTCCAGCAGGTTCGGCACGTGGTCCAGCGTATCCTGAGGCACCACCCTGTTAACGCCGACCATGTTCTCCATGACGATCTTGCGCTCCTCGTATGGCATGTAGGGCAGACGTTGGTAGCCGGCGACGGCACTGTCGGTTAGCAGGCCAATGACCACCTCACCCAGCTTGCTGGCTTCTTGGATGATGTTGACGTGACTCGGTGTGATGAGATCGGCGCTCATCGCTATATAGACTGTTTTCATAGGATATTCTGGGGAATTCATTAAGTAATTTTGCTTGTCTATGGCTTGCGGACGGCGAGAAAAGTCGTCTGTCCGATCTTTGCGCGTAGCTGTTCGCGTTCTTCCATAAAGGCGCCAATGCTGCCGTCGTTGAGCATGGACTTGAGTCTATCGAGGGACTGCGGCAACTCCTCGTCGGTGACCAGAGACCAGGTGGAATCCCCCGCCCGCCAAGCCGCGCTGAGCGGACCTTCAGGATCTAGGTATTGCGTGCCCTGCAGCACTTCAGCGAGGGGAACGTTGATCTCTGAGTCGACAAACCCAGCCCGTTTGGAGATTTCTTCGAGGCTCTCGATCGATGGAAATCGGCGTAGCATTCGTTCGATGGCGGCGGGGATCAAAGCGGCCCACCAGAAGCCATCGCGATGCTGTGGGTGACTGCTGGTGTTGATCACCACGATGCCGTTTGGCCGCAACACGCGAAAAGCTTCGCGAAAGAAAAGTTCCACGTTCGGAAAGTCATCGGCACTGGCATCCTCGCCCTCACCGTGATCGAGATGGTGAAGGACCTGGTTGCAGACGATTGCGTCGAAACTTTCATCGGCATGAGGCAATTCCGTAATGCTACCCTGATCGATCTGTACGTCCGGGTCGTCAGCGAACCGTTGTTTGGCGACCTGTTGCATACCCTCACTCAACTCCCGGCCATGTATCTTGCCAACCCGACCTTGAAGCCCTGCCAGGAAAGTGCCCGTCCCGCAGCCAGCATCCAGAATCGACTGCTCCTTCAAGGGCGTCGGCGTCGAGGCCAGAAAATCCAGAACGATCGGCAAGCCAATCGGGACTCGGGTGTCGTCATAGTTGCCAGACGTGCTGTTGTAGTCCTCGTATTCGACGGGAGTCGATGGGTCGGCAGAAGGGGTGGTGTCTTGTTCGCTATTTTTCATATTCATCTCTAACAAAGTTGCTTCAATCGCTGTCAACAGTGACGCGATGTCGCTCTCAAAAATCTTGCCTATATTGCCAATCCGGAAACAGTCCACCTCAGTGAGCTTGCCGGGATAAATCAGCATCCCTTTGGACGACAGCCGCTGATAGAAATCCGTAAAGTCGAAGCGCGGGTCTTCCGGAAACAGAAAGGCCGTAATGATGTGGCTCTGCGATTCGGCAGGAACGTATTCGCGAAAGCCCATCCGCCGCATGCCGCGCAACAGCGCCGCGTGATTCACCGCGTAGCGGGTGGCACGCCCGGCGACGCCACCTTCATCGTCCAATTCGCGCAGGGCTTCACGGAATGCGAGAATGGCGTGCGTCGGCGGAGTAAAACGAAATTGCCCGCCTTCTTCGAGACCTTTCCATTGCGCCAGCAGATCCAGGCTGATGGTGCGCGCACGCCCATCGATGGCGAGCAGTTGCTCGCGATCGGCAATGACCAGAGAGAAGCCCGGCACACCTTCGATGCACTTATTTGCGGACGAGATGAGGAAGTCGATTCCGGCCTCGGACACGTTCAGTGGGATGCCGCCAAAACTACTCATCGCGTCGACGATGAATGTCCGCCCCAATTCTTTGACTACGGATCCGATCTCGGTCAACGGATTGAGAATACCGGACGAAGTTTCGCAATGCACCAGGGCGACGTGGGTGATTTCGCTGTCGTCGGCAAGGCGTCTGCGCAGCTCCTGCGGATCCGGTTGCGTCTTCTCGTTCACTTCGATCACGGCCGTGGCGATCCCATGTCGATCGGCAATGTCGCGGATGCGTTTACCATAAGCGCCGTTGATGATGATCAGAAGTTTGCCGTCGGTGGGAAGGACGGAGGAGATCACGGATTCGATGCCGAACGTTCCTGCTCCCTGCATCAGTATCGCCTCGTAACCGTCCGCCTGGCTGACGCCGGCAAACGCCAGCAAGAGCTGCCTGATCTCACCCACAACCGCAACGAACTCGGCGTCCCGCGATCCCATGTCGCGCAGCATCGCCTCCTTGACGGCATCGCTGGTCGTGAGAGGTCCGGGAGTGAAGAGGAGCTTGTCTGTTCGTGGTGTCATAGGATTAGGTCGAAGGAACCGCGATCACGGACAACTCGGCTGCTGGGAGGAGACGCAGTTTCAGCCGTGCCAGCTCTGAACCACCGTTCCAACGCCACAGGCGAGCGGCTTGGTTCGGGCTATCTCCAACGACAAGAAATTTGATCGAAATTTCTTTTTTGACCCTGCCGCGCACGAGTCGCAGTTGGAGGGAACCCGGGCGAAAACCGGGGTAAATTGGGGTCTTATAATAACGTCACAAGACTGGTGGTTGGACGGCTGAGCAAGAATTATTCGAATAAGTCGAGATATATACCCCTAAATTCTAACGTTTTCCGCTCGGGCTTGAGCATGCTCGTGCTACCCCGCTACCGTAGAACGGTGAACTGCGGTTTCTGACAAAATAGTTGCAAGAATGTTCTTCCTAAACCTCCACAACGATCTTCCTGAGGGGCGTCGGGCGGCGATCGAGCGCGTGCCCGGGTCACGTTGGCAGGCCGATATTTTGCTCGCTCAATCATTCGCAGCTCCTAGAATCTGCGGAGAATAATATGAAAACCCTTCTCGCCTTCTTTTTTTCCCTGATCACCATCGCCACCGCTGACGAGCGCCCGCTCCCCGAGGTGAAACACATGATCGACACCCACATCCACCTGTTCGACACGACCCGCGAGAATGGCGTGCCATGGCCGCCGCAGGACGACAAGGTGCTCCACAAACCCCACCTGCCAGCGGAGTTTAAAAAGGTTTCTCAACCCACCGGCCTCACCGGCGTGATCATCGTCGAGGCCAGCGATCGCCCGGAGGACAACCGCTGGGTATTGGATCTTGTCGCAGACGACGACTACTTCGTCGCCCTCGTCGGTAACATCGACCCCTACGCCAACGACTTCGGCAAGCAGCTAAAGAAGTTGAAGGAGGACAAGCGCTTCGTCGGTATCCGCGCACGCAACGGCAAACAAAAGAAGACGATCAACTACACCGACAAGAAGTTCCTAGCCAGCCTGCGCCAGCTCGCCGAGAACGATCTCAGCGTCGACATCCTGTGCAACGGCGGCGGTGTCGAAGCTGTCAGACAGATCGACCAGCTCGCCCGCAGCATCCCGGAGCTGCACATCGTTGTCGACCACGTCCTCGGTTACAATTTCGACGGCAAGGCCGCCAATCCAGAGTGGGTCGCCGCCGTGGAGAAACTCGCAGAGAACAGAAACGTCTGGTGCAAAATTTCCGGGCTCTACCAACGCAGCGTCCCACAGCCCGCGCCGCATGCCATCGACCACTATCGCAGCGTGCTCGATGTACTCTGGAAGAACCTCGGCTCCGAGCGGCTCATCTTCGGCAGCAACTGGCCGTGCACCAAGAACAGCGGCGACTATGCAAGCTTCGTGAAACTGGTGAACGAGTACTTCTCCGCCAAAGGCCAGGAGGCTTGCGAGCGCTATTTCTGGAAAAACGCCGCCGAGGCTTACCGCTTGGAGATCGAGTAGTCGCCAATGATTACTTCCGCCGGCGCGTCTTCGCAGATTGGAATAAGAAAAATGTCAGTCAAGAATGGCACTGGTTTAAGAACCTATCGGTTCAGCCGAGCAACCTAACTGGAGCCGGCATTTTATGTCGTCCCACCGCTAACTTATGCGTTCGTGCTATGACTCCCCTCAGAATGGATTACGCCAGATCCCTTCTCGGTCAAAATCGCATCAATTTCGAGCAACGCTCTATCCGACAACATGAAATTACTCCTGATCCCGCTCCTCCTATTCACCGCTATCCACCGGATTGACGCGGCGGAAACGCCTACCAATTTCCTGCTAATCACCGTCGATGACATGTCCAGTGATTCGGTCGGGGTGTTTGGCAACCCGATCCCAGGCATCACGCCGAACATCGACCGGCTCGCCAGCGAAGGGCTGCGCTTCGAGCACGGCCATGTGACGGTGGCGATCTGCCAGCCGTGCCGGGCGGTGTGGATGACAGGACGCTACCCGCACAACTCTGGCGCCTTCGGTTTTGATAGAATCAGAGCGGGTGTACCGACCTTACCAGAGGCCTTGCAGAACGCTGGCTACCGCACCGGCCTGATGGCCAAGCACGGACACGTCGTTCCGTCCCGGGCGGCGGCCTTCGACGAGATCGTGCCGGCGCGCGAGCTGCGCAACGGGCGGTCGCCCGAGCTGTTCGGCAAGCGGGCGGCGCAGTTTTTTGCGGCCGCCAAGAAGGAGGGGAAGCCGTTTTTCCTGATGGCGAATTCACAAGACCCCCACCGTCCGTTTATCGGCAGCAAGCAGGAGATGGCGGCGAAGAAACGCGACAAGCGCAACCAGTCCCACCAGTATGGCGGAGGATTCCCAGACGACCAAGTCATCTACGATCCTGCCGAAGTGCCGCTCCCGGGATTCTTGCCAGACCTGCCAGATATCCGCCGGGAGCTGGCGGAGTATTACTCGTCGGTGCACCGTGCCGATGCGATCACCGGGGCGGTCTTGAAAGCACTCGACGAAGCCGGACTGCGCGAAAACACCCTAGTGATGTTCCTCTCAGATCACGGCATGCCGCTCCCCTTCGCCAAAACCAACTGCTGGCACCATTCGACCCACACTCCATGGATCGTACGCTGGCCGGGCAAGGTAGAGGCAGGGTCGCACGATAGGAAGCACGTGGTCAGCGGGGTCGACCTGACGCCCACAGTGCTCGATGCGCTCGGCCTGCCTGCACTGGACGGTGCCGACGGTCGCTCGTTTTTACCAGTGTTAGGCGGCGAGGAGCAAGAGGGGCGCGATTTTGCATTCGCGCACATCAACACGATCGCAAGTAAGAAAGCTTACACGATGCGAGCAGTGATCGGACGTGACTACCGCTACATCTGGAACGGCTGGCACGACGGCAAGAAAACGTTCAGGAACGAGTCGCTCAGCGGTCTGAGCTGGAAGGCGATGACCAAGGCAGCTGAGATCAAGTCGGAGATCGCCGAGCGTGTGGATTTCTATTCGAAGCGGGTGCCAGAGGAATTGTACCACGCCGGAAAGGATCCGGACTCCCTGCGCAATCTGATCAAGGAACCGGGACAGGAGGCACGGGTAGCGCATCTGCAGTCACTGCTGCGCAAGCACATGAAGGACACGGTAGATCCCCAGTTTGAAAAATTGCCGTAGCCGCCCCCACCTAACTCCAAAATAATGATCACCATGAAAAGAATCACGCTCGCGCTACTCACTGTCGGCGTCCTACTCGCGCCCGCCGCCGCAGCTCCAGCTTCGAAGGCAAAGCCCGCCACCAAGGCGCCCTCCTACGATCCCTCCGTTCCAAAGCCGAGCGTCTCCGGCGCACGCTACGGCAAGCATCAGCGACACACTCTGGATTTCTGGAAAGCCCCCTCAGACACCCCCACCCCACTCGTCTTCGTGATCCACGGCGGTGGCTGGAGCGGCGGTAGCAAGGAACGTCTCAACCGCTTTGCCGACACGCGGGCACTGCTCGATGCGGGCATCTCGGTGGTCGCCATCAACTATCGCCTCATGAGCCACGTCGGGGATGTCGAACCTCCGGTCAAGGTTCCGCTGCACGATGCTGCCCGCGCCCTGCAGTTCGTCCGCAGCAAAGCCGGCGATTGGAATCTCGACAAATCCCGCATCGGCGCCGCCGGTGGATCCGCCGGAGCCTGCTCCAGCCTGTGGCTGGCCTACCATGACGACCTGGCCGATCCGAACAGCAAGGACCCGATCGAAAGAGAGTCGAGCCGACTCCACTGCGCGGCGGTCATGGGAGCGCAGACCACGCTCGACCCCAAACAGATGAAGGAGTGGACGCCGAACAGCCGTTACGGCGGACACGCCTTCGGGAAACCGAATTTCCAGCGCTTCCTCGCCGAGCGCGACGAGATCCTGCCATGGATTGCCGAGTATTCCCCCTACGCCCTCGCGAGTGCAGGCGATCCCCCCGTCGCGCTCTTCTACAATCAGCCACCAGCCATCGGCAAGCCCCAGAAAGACCCAACCCACACCTCGAATTTCGGAGTGAAACTCCAAGTGCGGTGCAAGCAACTCGGGATCGGCTGCGAACTCGT
>JBLHKE010000201.1:0-11055 GCA_047619485.1 Verrucomicrobiales bacterium
GTTGCCACCCTGCAGGTAGGTCACGCTGCCGCTCCAACCGAGCACCACCGGGTCGACGGCTGCGCCTTCGGCGAAGCCTGCGAACTCACCGACCACTGGGCCAGCATCATTGTTGGTAAGGATGGTGATCGGGCTCGCGCCCGCCGCTGGGGTGAAGCCGAGTTCGAGCGTGGCTCCGGCGTTGATTGTCACTGCGCCGTTGGCGATGACGTTATCGCCTGCGAGATCGGCTTCGAGCCTGCCTGCTCCATTAAAGGTCAGGGCGCCGGTGGTAAGGGTGCCGACCATGCCGCTGCCACCAGGGCTGAGGATACCAGACACGGTCACCGCCGAGGTGGTCGATCCAGTTCCAGCAAGCGTCGCCCCAGCCGCGACGGTGATCGCACCGCCACCAGTCTGGGTGGCGTCGAACACGACCATGCCGGAGGAGAACGCCGAGGTGCCAGCATTGGTGTGTGCCCCGGAGAAGGTAATCACACCGTCATCGAAGCTGATGTTCACATCGACATTCTGCGGGCCGGAGATGTCTGCGGTGATCGTGAAGCTGCCGTTGTCTTTGTTGTTCCGACCCTCGAAGATTAGGTTGGCGTCCGTTGTTGTAATCAAGTTGCCGCTCAGCATGATGTCGAGTCCCTCGAGGCCGTAGTTCCCGAAGGTGCGAGAGCTCGTATCGATGGTGGTGATGTCACCCGAGAGTTCGAAGCTGTGGATCCCGCCAAAGCGGAAGCCGCCACCGGTAACATTGCCGTCGTTGGGAACCACAATCCCGCTCGTCCCCGCCTGCAACTGGCCTCCGCGCGAGAGAACCAATCCGCTGCCGAGGTGCCCATTGTGGTTGACCACCACGAAACCAGCCTTGGTTCCGGTCGCGCCGTCGAAGTTCGAGACAGCACCGTCGCCGAGTTCGAAACCTCCAGTGAAGGTGTTCGGCTCGGCTCCGTCGAAGATCACCGTGCCATCTTGTCCAGTGGCAACCTGCCCGCTCCCAGTGATGGGAGCAGTCTGGTTGAGCGTGCTGTCTACTCCCGCATAGAATTCTAGGCGACCTGGCGCGTTGACGACCACCGGCCCATCACCGCTAAGCTCGGACTGCAGACCGATGCCGATGTTCTGGCCAATACGTAATCTCCCGTCCGAAACAGTCGTTGTTCCAGTGTGGCTGGTCAGGGCATGGATCTGCAACAGGCCGGTGCCGATCTTGGTCAGGTTGCCCGCTCCAATGATCGGTGAATCGATTCCCGGAGTGCTGACGTTGGTGGCACCAATCTCGAGGGTGTTGCTCTGCAGGTCGATGCTGTTGGTCAGGCCAGTCGTGATGTCGCCGATCTGCACCGGCCCGGCGGTGTCGGTAAGCCGCAGCTTCACCGTGTCCGACAGGCTGATGTTCTCGCTGCTGTAGTCACCGTCGTTGACGATGATCGTGCCGGTCGGGATCACTACCGCGAGGGCTCCAGCTACCGTCTGGAAGGCATCGATGCCGAAGCGCGCCAGCGCCACCGCGGGACCACTGTCAGCATCGACGATGACGTCCCCGAGGCTGCCGCTGAAGTCGCCGTCGACGTAGATCGGATCCGGCGCTGTCGCGGTGATCGCAATCGCTCCTGCCGTAACGCCACCACCGTCCTCGTCGCCGTCGTCGATGGCGACTTCGATGAACGTCGGGTCGAGCGTGCCAACATCGGTGACGAACTCAACCGCCGCCAGCGCCGCATTCACCACGGAGATATCTCCGGTGACAGTCCAGACACCGAGGCTGAAGGTTTCACCGTTGCCGCTAGTCGCAGTCAGGGAACCAGAGGTCGGGCTCCAAGGACTGATCGTCAGGGTCGCGGTAGCCTGGTCGGGAATACCCGCCGTCGCATTGATGCTACCGGTGGCCTCATTCCAAAAGCGCACGCTGCTGACCGCCGCTGCCCCGTTGGCGAGATTTTTGATCGTAGCAGGAGCTGCCACACCGCCGAGCCCGGTGCCGCTGTTCGAGCCACCGGTGCCAGTGCCGGCGTTGGTGCCAGCCGCCGAGGTGTGATCGCCAATCCAATTGGTGCCGTCACGATTAAGAAGGGTCGTCGTCACTTCTGCCGAACCATTGACCGAACTCTTCACTATGTCACTGAACAAGTCGTAGATGACAGCGATCTGGGCAGGCTCCCCAGCGATGAGTGCATTCGAGCCATTGAGCGGGACAACGATGGTATCATCAGTCGCCCAGTCCAGATCGGTAAAGGCACCAGCGAGGCTGTTGTCATCGGTCGGCACATCAGCCGGCCCTCCGACCGCCTTGGAGAGCATATGCGGCACGCCATCGACTAACAGGATCGAGGTGCCGTTGCTGCTGCCACCGATCTCCCACACGTCGACCACACCGGTCAGATCGGAGGCCTGTGGGATGAAGGCAATCTCCAGCGACATGCCATCCGCCTCGACCAAGGCTGGGCCAGCCGCGTCGACATCGTGCGCCGAGCCCGCGTCAGGGCGCCCATCGCTGTAGATGGTTAGATTGGCGATCCCGTTGGTCTGGAAAACCGACTCCCCGGCTGTAGTGATCGATGACTCGTAGCTCGCGTCCGGGTCGCTCACGACGATGTCACTGATCGCCACCGTGCCACTCCCAGAGACGACCTGGGTCAAGTTCGTGCCAGTCGGCGCCCGGTTGCCGACCTCCTCGATGAGAAAGCTCGCGCTCCCCGGCGTCCCGACCATTGGCGTGACCGTCGCCCCGCTCATCGTCCCGATGCTCGCCGTGACTTGCTCGTCGCCCTCATAAAGGCCGTCGGCGAAAGTGGCGATGTTGACCGCTGCGGTGGTATCCCCGTCGAGTATGTCGACGGAGGCCACGCCCGTGAAGTCGGAACCGTCCGTCGCGCTGCCGCTGTAGACGAGGTTGACCGTGAGATCTGCCCCGACCGGTGCGACATCCGCCGTGATGATAAAGTCGGTGTCGCCGCCCTCAGAAACATTGCCGTCGCCCTCGATCGTGACGAGGGTGATCGGGAACTGTGAGATCACCACGAAGCGACTGGTGTCGGAGGTGCTGCCGTCCGATACCGTGAAATCAAAGCCCCCGGTACCAGCCGAACCACCCACCACGAAGGTGATGAGCCCGTCATCCACATCAGCCTGGGTGAAAGATCCACCCTCCCCGATCACCGTACCATTGTTGAGCAAAGTGCCCAGCGCAGGAACGCTATCGACCGTGTAGGTCAAGCCCGCAGATAGCGTGTCATTGTCAAAGGTATCGAGGAAGGCATCTGTGATCGCTCCGCGGTTGTCCGGCTCGATCGTCAGCGGCTGGTTCACGGTAATCACCGGGTCATTGGAAAGGACTAGACTGTCGATGCTGAGTGCCTGAAGGACGGGGGTGTTCGGCAGGATCGTCGTCCCCGCGTTGGGTGCGGTACCGAGGTTGAGCGTGGTCATCTCGACCGTCTGGCCAGCGGTAAGTTGCAGCAAAGTCGCTGCCCAGCTGCCCGAGTTCTTGGTGCCACTGTCGCGGTTGTACTGCGCACCGATGCCACGACCGATCGCCCCACCAGCGCCATCGATCTGCCAACCGTGCACCGGGATCGTGCGGTCGTGATTGTCGTTGGCAAGGTCGCCCGTCGTGAAGAGACTACTAAGAAAGAGGTAGTCACCAGCATTATTGACCGTCACCTCGCTGCCACCGGAGTGGCTGAAGGTCGAGTTCACTGGCGTCAACTGCGTGTCAAAACCAACCACGTCGACCGTGGCGTCGAGGATGTCCTGATTGGTTGTGTCATTGAGGGTGATGTACTTTGTAGTGATCGGCAATTTCACCACAGTAAGCGCAGTCTGCCCGCCCTGGACCACCCCATTGACGCCAGCGAGCTCGCGTACGATCTCGATGCTCATCACCTGCCCGGCGGTCGCGGCGACGATCATCCCGACGGAGGCCACCCCGTCGCGGGCGTTCTCATTATTACCGTTGCCGCGCACGTAGGTGGAGGTGCGCGAACCGAGCACCTCCGTACCATCGAGGATGATGCGCTGGCCGTAGTTGGTGCGGACGTTGGCAGCATTGTTCTGGAAACCAGTGTTGGCGAAAACAAGATAGAGACCGTTCTCGTTCAAGGTGATGTCCCCGCTGGTCGCGGTGAAGGAGAACGCCGTGCCGAGCGTGCCCGGGGAATTGTTCGTGTCGTAGCTCACCTTGGATGGAACCGCACTCACGGTGCCGCTAGAAATGGCGAGCTCCAGGCTAAGATAGTCCCAGTTGTCCTCCAGCTTGAGCAGCTGGATCGAGGTGCCGCTGGGCTCGCGCGTCGGGAGCACCGTCGCGTCCGCGTTGTTGTCCGAGCGACGCGATTCGAGGGTGAGCACGTCACCGTCACCGTCCACATCGATGATCGCCCCACCCGTCATCACCGTTTCGTCAGCACCACCTGACCGACGGATGTAGCCCTGCGATCGACCTGCAGCGAGCGCACTGCCCCCGAGCGTTAAGCCCGTCTGGATCTCAGCACGGGTAGCGCCGCCGGCACGCGCATCGAAGCGCGTACTGTAGATAACTAAGTGCCGACCCGAGCTCAATGCGATCGTCGACGGCGCGGTCAACTCGTAAGACCCATCGACCGCCACACTCGTATCGAAGTCGTGCATCAGCACGGGACCGAGCCCGGCAGCGGTGGTCGCACGCGTCAGAGTTTCGCCACCGCTACTTTGGGTGAAAATCGCCTTATCTGTAAATGTTCCACCGGGGGTGACCTGCGCGGACAGCGGCGAAACCAAGGTAGTAAGTGAGAGCGCTACAGCAGCAACAGCGAAGGAAAACGAGTCGACTCGGATCATGGCAGGATCAGGTTAAGGGGGGGGTTGGGGATGGCTGCTCATCGAGATCTTCCGCCAGAGAAACGGCGAACCAGAAAACAAGCCACCAGCGAGGATCAAGCGCACCTGAAGGTGAGCCCCTTTGAAATGAGTGATAGGGCAACCACATTGCCTGGAACCAACGGTTCAAGTCAACTCTAAGACCCTGTCTCCCCTGAATATTATTTCTAACATTCCCAAAACACCAAAAAGATCCTGCTACGAAAAGCAGAATTCTCAGACCGGGCAGCGCTGACTGTCGCGCTGCTTAGGCCAAAATTTCCCTTACCACCCTGCCGTGCACATCAGTGAGTCGGAAATCGCGACCCGCATGGTGGAATGTGAGCCGTTCGTGATCGAACCCGAGCGTGTGCAAAATCGTCGCCTGGATGTCGTGGACGTGGATCGGACTCTCAGTGATATGAAAGCCGAAATCGTCGGTCGCGCCGATACTCATCCCTGGTTTAATACCGCCGCCCGCCATCCACATCGTGAACGCCTGCGGGTGGTGGTCACGCCCCGCCTTGCGCCCGAGCGCCGGGTTGGTTTCGACCATCGGCGTGCGCCCGAACTCCCCTCCCCACACCACCAGTGTCTCGTCGAGCAAACCACTGCGCTTCAGATCCGCCACTAGAGCAGCGCTCGCCTGATCGGTCTCTCCACATTTCCCCTCAGTGCTGCCTTTCACATTCGAGTGCGCATCCCAACCCGAGTGGTAGATGTTGATGAAGCGCACGCCGCGCTCGACCATTCGCCGCGCTAGCAGGCAGGCACGCGCGAACGATGGCTTGCCCGGATCACAGCCATACAGATTCAGCGTCTCTTTCGATTCACCAGAGAGATCCATCAACTCCGGCGCCGACGTCTGTAGGCGCGAGGCCATCTCGAACGACGCGATACGCGTGGCGATCTCCGGGTCACCCACCACCCCCAAGCGCTCACGGTTGAGGGCATTGATCAGATCATAGCTGTCCGCCTGCAACTCCTCACTGATGCCTTTCGGTGTCGACACGTTCAAGATCGGGTCGCGCCCGTTGCGGAAACGCACGCCGGCATAGGTCGTCGGCAGGAAGCCACTCGACCACAGCGCCGAACCACCGCTCAGCCCCCCCCCGGTGCTCATCACCACGAAGGCCGGCAGGTCGCTCGAATCGGAGCCTAGACCGTACTGCACCCACGACCCGAGGCTCGGCCGACCCGGCTGCGAGAACCCGGTGTTGAAGAAAATTTGCGCCGGCGCGTGGTTAAACTGGTCGGTGTGCACCGATTTGATGAAACAGAGGTCGTCCGCGACTTTGCCGAGGTGCTTCAGCGGCGACCCTAACAGAGCACCAGACTGACCGTGTTGCGAAAACTTGAACTGCGGCCCCAGCACCGCCGCGTCCGGCTGAATGAAGGCGTAGCGCTGGTCGCCGATGATCGATTTTGGCAAGGGCTTGCCCTCCAGCTTCGCCAGAGTCGGCTTGTGATCAAACAGTTCCAACTGGCTCGGTGCCCCCGCCATGAAAAGGTGGATCACCGCCTTCGCCTTACCCGGGTAGTGCGGTCGCGGCAACGATGCCGACGCCCGCCCAGCCAGCGAATCCGTCAGCAGCCCAGCCGCAGCGATTTTTCCGAGGCCAATGCCGCAGTCGCGCAAGAACTGGCGGCGTGGGAGGTGGTTTTGGTCAGGGGCAAACATAACACTGGAACATAGAGCAGCGAACCAGTCGGGTAAAGACGCACCTAGCGAAAGCATCGTGCATTTTTCCTTTAACGTTTTCTGCCACCCGCTCACCAGAGTCGACGCCCACACTGCCAAATCCGGTCTATTAGATGCAAAATTAGCAGCTTATTCACTTGTAGGCCTATGCCATTTCATCAGTCGCCTAGTATACTATGGGCACTGACGAGTTGCTGGGTGGACACCAGATGGAGTTAGCAGATCCCTTTCATCAATCAGAGTCGACCGGAACCCAAATTCCCTCAAACCTCGACTTGGGAACCAGAATCAGCCCCTCGCAATCGGCGCTTCATCGCGGCGACGCAGACTTATGCAGAGAAAAGCGCCAATCTCTACTGCCCCACCATCTCTGAAATCCCACCCATCAGAACCTCTTCACCCCGCTGATCACGTGACCAAATCGCCCGAGAAATCTCCTTTCCAAATCCTCATCTAGCATGTTTCTTTGGCCGCATACTACTAGCCAACGACCAACTTCCCGACCCATTCCATGAGCAACGACCAACCACACCGCAACTTCAAACGCGTCATCCTCAAACTCAGCGGCGAGGCGCTGCGCGAACCCGGCAGCCACGACAACATCTCGCCAGAGATCGTCGAGAACATGGCGGGGCAGATCAAGGAAGCACACGCGGCCGGGATCGAGATCGGGCTGGTCGTCGGCGGCGGCAACTTCTGGCGCGGCATCAGCGCCAGCAACCGCGGCATGGAACGCGCCACAGCAGATTACATGGGGATGCTTGCCACCGTGATGAACTCGCTCGCCCTGCAGAGCATGCTCGAGGCGATGGACGTCCCGACGCGCGTGCAGACCGCCATCGAGATGAAGAACGTCGCCGAGCCATTCATCCGCCGCGTCGCCATGCGCCACCTGGAACTCGGCCGCGTCGTCATCTTCGGCGCCGGCACCGGCAATCCCTTCTTCTCCACCGACACCACCGCCGCCCTGCGCGCGAGCGAGATCGGCGCCGACGTAATTCTCAAGGCCACCAAGGTCGACGGAGTCTACGACAGCGACCCGGTGACGAACCCCGACGCCAAGCGCTACGAGAGCATCAGCTTCAGCGACGCCATCAGCCAGCAGTTGAAAGTGTTAGACAGCACCGCCTTCAGCCTCTGCATGGACAACAGCAAACCGATCATCGTGTTCGACATGATGGAGCCGGACAATATCCGCAAAGCGCTCGTCGGCGAACGCATCGGCACCATCGTCACCTCGCAGGCAGCGCTCGAGGCTGGCGAGACCTAGCCTCGATGATTCATCGATTTTTGAACGAAGCGCCCTTCGGCTCCTCGGCAAAGAAGAAGGAGGAAACTCCGCTAAATGCGACACAAACAAGGCGCACACAAGCGTCAGCAACTGGCGTTCGAAACATACCGACGGCCGTAGGAATCATGTGGAACACAGTAGCCGCCCCTCATCGGGAGCCCACAACAAGCTAAAAATTTAGCTGCATAACCCCAGAATTTAGCTGCAAAATTCCAGTGTTTATGTATACTGCTATCATCATGTCACGCCGCACTATTTTACCTGCCCTCCAATCCAGCTCACATTACCACTGCATCAGTCGTGTGGTGGATCGAAATTTCATCTTCCAAGAACACGAGCGGGATGTCTTCCGCAAGATCCTCCGTCAGGTCGAGGCCTTCTCTGGCGTTCAGGTGTTAACATGGACGATCCTGTCAAACCACTTCCACGTCCTGGTCGAGGTTCCTCCCAAGCCGCTGACCGAGCCGACCGATGATGAAATCTTGGAGCGCTGCCGATCGTTGTATTCGCCACAGGGGATGATCGAAGTGGAGTGGCAGTTCAGCGAAGCCCTGCGGATGGGGGGCGCGGATCACGCCCGGTTGCGCGCCCGGTTCCTGAAACGCATGTGGGATCTGAGCGAGTTCATGAAGACTCTGAAACAAAAATTCACGATGTGGTTCAACCGCACACACGACCGCGTCGGCGTCCTCTGGGAATCGCGCTTCAAGAGCGTCATCGTCGAGGGACACTGGAACTCGCTACTGACGGTGGCCGCCTACATTGATTTAAATAGCGTTAGGGCTGGGATGGCCACCGATCCAAAGGACTACCGCTGGTGCGGATACTCGGAGGCAGTGGCGGGCGATCGGAACGCCCGCCGCGGTATCTCCCGGGCGCTCGCTGACCTGAAGCCTGATGCCAACTGGGGTGATGTCGGCCCGCGCTACCGCAATATCCTGTTCGGCATCGGAGAAGAGAATTCCGCACGCACAGGGCTGTCGCGCGAAGAGGTAGCGAAGGTCTGGGCGAATGGCGGTAAACTCTCTCTCCCCCAACTCCTCCGCTGCCGTGTCCGCTATTTCAGCGACGGGCTGGCCGTCGGCAGCGAGTCGTTTCTCGAGTCGGTGTTCTCCGCACTGGGAGAGTTCTTCTCCGCCCGGCGCGAAACGTGCTCACGCAAGATGGCCGGCGGCACGTGGGAGGGATTGAGGGTAGCACGCGCGCTGCGGGTAAAACCTGTCGACCCGGGCTATCCGTAGCGCCCTAGCCACCCACGGTCACTCGCAAACGCCCAAAACGCCGCCCGCCAGTATTCCCCAGAGGCACCACCTTCTCCTCAAACGCAGCCGCCCCCGAATCGGACGGAGTCGTCTCGCTGCTCCAGATCTCTTCCCAGTTCCCCGCCGGGGTCTCAGCCATCTCGACCGAAAACACAAGGTCTGCACGGCTCTTTAAAAGCTTGAACAGGAATCCTTCGCCCACGATTTCCGGCATCTCCCCACCACCCAGCGCGTGGCGCATCAAATGACTAAGATTGCCACCATCCGCCACCAGAAGATCCTCCGACCCATCCGTCGCCAGCCCGTTCTCTTCCCGATACTGCACCATCGACGGCACAAACTGCGCTAGGAACGCCCCGTAGGCATCCCAATAGAATTCGCTGTCCGAGAACTGCGCCCACTGCGCCCGCGAGCCATGTTGCCCACTCGTCGCCGGTAAAAAATACACCTTCCCAGTCGCCTCCGGGATCACATCAAAGATCGACTGCCAATCCCCCTGCTCGCTCTTCCTTGAAGTGATGAACACCGGCACCGAAAGATTCGCCGCCGACGTCCGGATCAGATTCGAGGGAGAAAAATACTCACTAGGCGAAAACGAAGCCACCGCATCCACCAGACCTAGCTCATCACCCGCCAGCTTCAGAATCAACGCCGAAGAGTAAGAACTCCCAGATCCGATCAACACCCCGTCCGAATAATTCTCCCGAGTAAAAGCGATCGCCGCCAGCATGTCCGGCACCGCATCGAGAAATCCAGTCCCCTTCCCCTGCGCCACCGCCCGTTGTTTCGTCTCATTGGTCACCCCGTTCACCGCCCCAGCAGAGCGTTGGTCGACCGCCATGCAATTGAACCCCATCTCATTCAAGCGCAGCGCCGACTCCCGATACTCACCACGACTCCAACCCGCCTGGTGGAACAGCACGATGAACGGGGCCTCCGGATCCTCATTCTGAATGTAGGTATCCGCCGTGATCACCAACCCGTCGGGCGAAGGAACAGTGATCGTCTCGCGCGCGTGCAAAGCACCCGCTAGGACTAAGGGCTTGTCAGTAAATAACTCCTACAATCTGCTGGTTATTTTGGCCATCACCCACGTTAGCTTCCAACTCAAATAGCCCACTATAATCGCTGAAATCTGCCTTGGTGCTGGCTAAAATTCCTGCGCATCTTTGTATGACTTATTTCCTGACAACCCCTAAGAGGCAAACGACAAATCGGAGTGGAATCATCCTTCTAGGTATCACCCCGACACCGAGAAAGCGATGTTCACGCCCACTCAAAAAAACGTCAATAAGACAAAAAACCGCGACACCTCGAGCCCCATTGCTGACACTTTAAAGCATGGAGCCCCAAAAACCGATGGATCTCGAAAAGATCCGCCTTGGCGACCAGCAAGCTCTTCAAGAGTGGTTCGACGCCCACGTCGACAAGGTCTACGGCTTCATCTACTACCGCGTCGGCAATGATCAGCAAGCCGCCGCCGACGTCACCCAGTCCACCTTCGCGCGAGCACTAGAGAAGCTCGCCGACTTCGACCCCGAGCGCGGGTCGATGGCTACCTGGCTGCGCATCACCTCGCGCAACCTGATCCGCGACCACTTGAAGATCGCCAAACGCAATGTGCCACTGGAACAGTTGTGGGCGCGGCTCGACTCTGCTCTCGAGAGCCACCTGTCCGAGATCGACGACCAGCTTTTGCCCGACGAAGCCCTCGAGCGGGACGAGACCTGCGAGCTCGTCAGCATGACGCTCGCCAACCTCCCAGAGAACTACCGCGAGATGCTCGACGCGAAGTACCTCGACGGGCAATCACTCCAGACCATCGCCACCTCCCGCGGGACGAGCATCGACTCCGTCAAATCGATGCTGCGCCGGGCGCGCGCCGCCTTCCGCACCACTTTTAAAACACTAGCAGACCCACAAATACCATCGTAATGATGAACTCCGAAAAGCAAGACCCACTGGACGCCAACCTG
>JBLHKE010000202.1:0-11042 GCA_047619485.1 Verrucomicrobiales bacterium
CGCAGAGAAAATTCCCGCTGGCGAGGCGATAAACGC
The DNA here is from genome assembly GCA_047619485.1 of Verrucomicrobiales bacterium. Lineage (GTDB taxonomy): Bacteria > Verrucomicrobiota > Verrucomicrobiia > Verrucomicrobiales > DEV007 > JBLHKE01. Next base: position 37 of record JBLHKE010000202.1, read on the forward strand.
TAAGCTATCTGGTGATAGTGGGCGCTTTAGCAACGAAGACAGCGGGGATTTTATCAAGCTCCAGCCCGCATGAGGTTTTCGGAGGTGCCCCTATGTCTTTGGGATGATCCGATTCGAAAAAGAATTGAACGAATGTCCCAAAGCTGTCGTCGGCATCTTCATCGACAATTTAAGCTATATTCGGCTTTCGCAACTGCGTGAAGGGTTAGCGGCACAGTGTTTTGTGGTGTAGCAGCTTCTTTCTGGGTCATGACTTTGCACAGGCGCATCATCTGGAAGTCGAAGCGCAGGGTGGTGCGGCTGTGTTTCGCAGCCCAGGGGATGTCCTCCTGGACGCGGCAGTGGGTCTCGCAGATGATCTCGCGCGGGCTGTAGGTGATGGCGGTGGCGAGCCCGCCGACGGGCAGGTCGCGCCAGCTCCGGGAGGCGCGCGCGACCTGTTTGCGGCTGCGTTTGACGAGCTTGCCGCGGCGCCCTCAATGGGGGAAGTGCGCACCGTTCTTGTAGGGCTTGACGGCGAGCCAGAGCACGCCCTTGCGCGGGAGCAACCCGAGGAATGTGCGCAGTAGCTTCTTGGTGGATGATTTGAAGGCCATCACGCTCCGACGCCCAAAGTTTGCGCCAGCGCAAATCGAGGGTTTCGGGGCACCCCGTTTCCTGCGCCCCCGGGGGCACGGGAACCAACCTGGTTGGCATCGGCAAAGCTCCCGCAACCGCCCCTCCGCAGGTTGCTGGCTCTACGCTTTTCGTTCTAATCCTCTTTGCCTCCGTCCGCTCAAATCCCCCGTTTCAGCGTTGCGAAACCCGAACTGAGCCAAAAAGAGCGGTAATTCGTCTCAATGGGGTAAAACTCTACTGGCGTGAGGCATCGTTGATCAGAACGCGGAAATACCACGGAATTTATTGATATTCGATCTCTCAAGGTTATCTCTGTAGCTCACCAACCCCGAGCCGAAATAGCTTGGGAAAAAAGCTCAGGAAAAGCAGTTTCCTAGCGATCATTACCCGAAGGGTTGCATGGCCTCTATTTTTAAAAGTGCCTGGGCCTTGTTGCTGGGAATGCTGTTCTTGATGATCGGCAACGGCCTGCATGGAACCTTGCTAAGTATTCGCGGCGCGTTGGAGGGGTTTTCGGCCACGACAATGTCCTACGTGATGTCGGGGTATTTCCTCGGGTTCCTAGGTGGCTCGCAACTGGCACCGAAGATGATCCGGCGGGTTGGGCATGTGCGAACGTTTGCGGCGCTCGGTTCGCTGGCGTCGGCGGTATTTATTCTATTACCGGTATTTCCTGATCCGATTTTATGGACTATTATGCGTGTTCTTATCGGATTCTGCTTTTCCGGTATTTATGTCGTGGCCGAAAGCTGGCTGAATGATGCGGCGACAAATGAAACACGCGGGCAGGCGCTATCGGCCTATGTCATCGTGCAAATGATTGGGATTGTTTCGGCACAGTTCATACTCAATTTTGCCGATGTTGGCGGTTACCATCTCTTTGTTGCCATGTCGGTGCTGGTGTCTTTGTCGTTTTTGCCAATTCTGCTGTCGATCAGCCCGGTGCCGGTTTTCCACACGGCCAAACCGATGAGTTTGCGTGAATTATATAAGATTTCACCGCTTGGTTCGGTCGGTATATTCCTGCTCGGTGCGATCTTAGCAACTCTTTACGGCATGATGCCAGTTTACGGCACGGCGAAGGGGCTGAATGTCACGCAAATATCGATTCTCGTCGGGATGATGTATCTTGGCGCATTGGTACTGCAATACCCGATTGGCTGGATTTCTGATCGCATGGACCGCCGTTGTCTCCTTATCTACATCACCGTAATTGGTTCCATCGGGACGCTGATCGGGTTTCCGTTCTTAAACCACATCTATGTCTTATATGCGCTGTCATTTTTTGTCGGTGGACTTGCCAGCCCTTTATATTCATTGACGATTGCTTACACGAATGATTATTTGGAACCGGGTGACATGGCTGCAGCAGCGGGGGCACTGATTTTTCTGAGCGGATTAGGGGCGATTGGCGCACCGGTCGTCGCCGGATTGCTAATCGCGTGGTTCGGGCCGGATAGCTTTTTCCTTTTACCTGCATTTATTTTCGCAGTCATCGCGGGATATGCGCTTTATCGCGCCACGCGCAGCGCACCCACTCCAGTATCCGAAACCAGCCACTATGCGACCGTCCTGCCGCAAGCTTCGCAGATTGCGCTTGTCGTTGCACAGGATATTGCGATTGATCAGGCGAATTCAGCCGAGAATAGTTCCGAAAATCCATAGATCATTTACCCGGATGGGAAACCTGCTGCACCGACCGGCCAGCTTGCCGGGCATCTCATCAGGCCTCGGTTCGAGTAATTGACTGATCGTCTGGAATTTCGCCGCCTTCGTAGTCACGGCCAGTGATCGAGCATTCAGTTTCGCCATGGCGAATGAGAAAGATCTTCAGTCCGCCAGCCTGTCCTGCAACAGCGCCGCGATTTCGGTTCGTACATTTTCCGGGAGGCTGTTCCGCGTGTGGGTAAGCTCTGTTTTCATCAACTAGCACTAGGCGCGCCACGAAGACCCTGCCATGGGGGTGTTCACCCCAAGCCATGCCGCTTCGGAACGTCACAGTAGGGTTTCACCCCATGGCACCCGGTTAGTTCTGCACCTCTACTTCAAGGCAACACAACATTCTTGCCCATTTAATATGAAGGGCACCTCCGGAAACCTGCTGTGGAAATGGGGCGCAGAGAAAATTCCCGCTGGCGAGGCGATAAACGCTAAGCTATCTGGTGATAGTGGGCGCTTTAGCAACGAAGACAGCGGGGATTTTATCAAGCTCCAGCCCGCATGAGGTTTTCGGAGGTGCCCTGAAGGCGTTTAAAAACATCCTCGTCGGGATCGATTTCTCGCCAGCCTCAGGCAACGCCTGCTCAAGCAGGCTAGCTGGATCGCGTCAGCCGACGACTCCGAGCTCACCGCGCTCCACGTCATCGTGCCGTCGGAGGTCGAGGAGTTCACGCTCCACTACAGCCTCCCTGCTGACTCGATCTAGGATTCCTTCGAGTCCGAGATCCGCGACTTTGTCGAACGCGAGATCGGCTACCCCGACGCCGCCGCCAGCAAAGCGATTTTCGGCGCCCCTTACCACGAACTGAGCCACTGGGCGGAGAAGCACTGCAACGACCTATTGGTGATCGGTAGCCAGGGAAGCAACCAGCGACCACACGGCGTGGGATACTTCGCCGCCAAGTGCGCTCGCCATTCGAAAATCCCCGTAATCCTGACTCGACCTTGCCACGACCAGCGATTTGGCACCGTAGTCGCCTGCATTGATTTCTCCGATTCGACACCGGAAGTCCTCCAACTGGCCGCAAGTGTCGCCGCTGACGAGAATGCGCAGTTGCATGTTGTCCATGCGGTAACGCCGCCTTGGACGAGATCCAACCACGTGCTCTATGATTCGCAGCCTTTCGAAGTTGTCCCACCCGACAAAAGAAGACAAACGCAGACCAACAACAAACCACGCTATGAAAGAATTTAACTCAATCGCCGTCGGTATCGACTATTCTCCTGCTAGCGCTAGCGCCCTCCGCGAGGCTTCACGCATTGCTAATTGGAACGACGCCACGCTCACTTGTTTCCACATTTTCGATGAGGAGATCGTCGAAAAGTTCCGTAGCCAAGACGATTTCGACGAGGGAGCGGTCAGTGCGGAGGCGCTTGAGCATTTGGAAAAGTTCGTCGCCAACGAAGTCGGAGCCGGTCACAGCATCGACTGCGAAATCGCCATCGGGCATCCTTTCAAATCGGTCTTATCAACCGTCTCCGCATGCAAGGCCGACCTCGCTGTCCTCGGCACTCGAGGCCGCACCGGCCTGCAGGGATTCTTCGCAGGCACCACTGCCGAGAAGATCATCTACAAGTCGCCCTGCTCCGCCCTTGTGGTGAAGCCAAAGGGATTCGAGTTCAAGCTGAAGGACTGACGTGGAACATACACCAGTCGTGCTCGAATCGCAGCCAACCTAGACCAGCCAAACAGCGGAGACCCGTGATGACGCGCTTGTCGCTCAAGGCGTAATGGCGATTTTGAGTACACCATCTCGCTGGTTGGCAAAGAGCTCGTAGGCTTCCTCGATCTGTTCGAGCTTAAAGCGATGAGTGATCAATGGTCCGAAATCAATGCGGGTTGATGCAATCACATTCATGAGGCGCCGCATCCGCTCCTTGCCTCCCGGGCAGAGGGATGTGACAATCTTGTTGTCTCCCAATCCCGCGTGGAACGCGGCAAGCGGTATGGTGAGATCTTCGGAATAGACCCCAAGGCTCGACAAGGTTCCTCCCGGCTTGAGCACTCTGAGGGCACTCTGAAATGTTGATTGCAACCCGAGAGCCTCGATCGCCACATCGACACCGCGTCCGTGGGTGATGCGCATGATCTCATCAACAGGGTCAACCGCGCTGAAGTCGATCACGACATCGGCACCGAGCTTCTTCGCCATCTCGATACGCTCCGGGACGGTCTCCACGGCAATGATCGTTGTTGCTCCGCGCAACCTTGCCCCTGCGGTTGCACAGAGTCCGATTGGTCCTTGGGCGAAAACCGCTACCGTGTCGCCAATCTTGATGTTCCCGGACTCCGCCCCGGCGAAACCCGTCGACATGATGTCCGGACACATGAGGACTTGCTCATCGGTCAGCGCATCTGGTACCGGCGCCAAGTTGGCCATCGCATCGGGTACCAACAGGTATTCGGCTTGTGCCCCGTCGATAGTATTACCAAAGCGCCAGCCTCCCATGGGTTTGAGACCGTGCGCTGCGCTCTGACCGTCCTGGGAGCCCAGTCCGTCGAGCGAGGCGTAGGAGTAACCGCTCGGGCAGATCGCGCCGGCGATGACGCGTTCTCCTTCGCGGTAACCCTGCACATTCCGGCCAAGTTTCTCAATGATGCCGACCGGTTCGTGACCGATGGTGAGACCTTTGGCAACCGGGTACTCCCCTTTGAGTATGTGGATGTCGGTTCCACAGATCGTTGTTGTCGTGATTCGGATGAGGGCATCGTTCGATCCCACTTCTGGAATGGGCTTCTCATCGAGAACGATTCTGCCAGGTTCGACAAAGAGTGCGGCTTTCATGATATTGGAGTCGAGGTGATTTTGTTTAAGTCTTGTTGCACTTTATTCCCATGCATCCCGGTTTCTGCGCATTGCTTGTCGTTAGATCCTCATCGATTGCTGTCATTCCAGCAATGGCATCTCACTCAGCAACTCGAACACCAGCGGAATGCCTCCCAGCACAAGCCTTGCCATCGGGCTTCTAGCGCTCAGGCCTTCGCCTTGGATGATTTCGTCTCTGGTTAGCAAGCTTCGGCCATGATTTTGATCATCGTCTCCTCGATCTCCTGTGCCACTTGCTGCAATTGCGGCGTGTCGAACATCGCCAGCAGGGCCGTTGGCTTGATCGTGGACAGAACGGTCATGCCGTCCTTGCGATAGAGAGAAATGCGGCAAGGGAGGGCGCTGGAGATACTCATGTCGAGTTCGAGCACCTTCTTTGCTTGGTCGGGCTGACAGATCTCGAAAATCTGACACTCGTGGTCAAACTCGACGCCCTTCTTGCGCATGGTCTCTTTGAGGTCGTGTACTTGCATGACTCCAAAACCGTTGGCCTCGACCGCGACTCGTAGGGCGGTAGCTGCATCGGTGATGGACTGGGAAGTGGATTCGGTAAGTAGCATTTTCATGGGGCTTGCGGGTTCAGGTTCTTGTGGGGTATTTGGTAACAGCTCTGCTAGTAGTTCATCCAGCGTGACGCTGATGATGGCAGAGGCCTTGTCGCTGGACAGGGGACAAAGCGCGCCTTCGTCTGAGAAGAAGAAATTGAGCAAGGGGTGATTTAGCTAATTATATAACTATAATCTAGAGAATGCGAGATCCGGCTCAATGGGGTGAAACCCTACTTGCATTGAGAATGTTCAACCGATGGCTGCGGTGTCGGTTTCTCTGATCCGATCGCGAGGGGCCGAAGTAGGGTTTCACCCCATAGACTCCACTCGCCATTGGTTTGATGTATGGATAGCCCATCCAGTGTCAATCCCCGCCGCTTTCCAGTGAACAAACATGAGTGACTCCCCAATGACCAAGTTGTCGGCAGACTATCTGGCGGCCTTGCGATTGCTTGTCGAGGGTGGTCTGGAACCGGGTCTGCAAGCGGCAGCGAATCTCGGCGCGACAGCTGATAAACTTCGACTTAGCTCCCTCGAGTTGGCAAGAATTCATCATGCCGCGCTGACCGCGATCCTGACCATACCGACGTTCGCCAAGGATGAGGGATTCAGAATCTTACGCGCCTCGTTTTTCTTCAACGAGGCGCTGACACCCATCGAAAAAACCCATCGCAGCGCCCTGGAATCAAAAGCAGAATTGTGTGGAACCCATAAGAATCTTAGTCAGACACTGGAGGATCTGCTCGTCTCCCAACGCCAGATGGTTCGACAAATAGAGGAACTCAAATCGGCCGGGGATGCCCTGCGCACGAGTGAGGAGACTGCTGCCTATCTGTTAGTCGAGTCGAGAACGATGGAGGAAGCTTTGCTTGCGGTGACACGCCGTAATCTCTCGGCCGATGAAACCGAACGGAAGCAGATGAGCCTGCGCCTGCAGGACGATATTGCACAGGCAATGCTCGGCATTCATGTTAGACTGTCTGCTCTAAAGGTGGCTGTCAGCGTTAGCCACGAAGACCTCGCCGGTCAGATCACGAGCGCCGAACGTTTGATGGCGGAGTCGATAGAATCCATTGCCCGCTTCGCTAGCTCCTTCGACACTGACCGTGAAAACTAAACTATCTGCTTTCTCCCGAAGCTATCTAGCGTCCTTGTGTGGCCACCTCGAGGAAGACGCGGAAGCAGTGCCCGTTGACGCGAAGACGCTAGGCCTGCTCGCGGTGAAAATCGGCTTGGAGACATTGGATTTGGCGAAGGTGCACGAGGAGGCCTTAATCGCCATCGTGTCTCCGAGTGAAACCGCTAGCGTGCGAAAGACATTGATCCGGCGCGCCGGTCAGTTCTTTGCCGAGGCAATCACGCCCATCGAACTGACACACCGGGGAGCGCTGGAGGCGAATGACCATTTGAAAGTCATGGTCGACGAATTGACGCATCGCACCGATGAACTCACCGAGTCGAACCAGCAACTACTGAACGAGATCAACCAGCGCAAGACATTGGAGGAATCTTTGCGCGCCAGCGAGCAGACCTACCGCCAACTGCTGAAAAAGTCTTGTGCATTTCAGGATGAACTGCGCCTGTTATCAAGGCGATTACTCTCCGTGCAGGAGGAGGAGCGCAAGCGTATCAGCAGGGAGTTGCACGATCTGATCGCCCAGACGCTCACCGGCATCAACTTGCAACTAGCATTGATAAAATCCAAGGCGGTTTCCGACGTAGAAGAGTTTCATCAAAAGATCGAACTAACGCAGCAGCTAATCGAGAAATCCGTGGATGCCGTGCATCGCTTTGCACGTGATCTGCGGCCAACAGTCCTCGATGACTTGGGGTTGATCCCCGCATTGAAATCCTATTTAGAGAGCTTCATGAAGGACACCGGTATTCGCGTGTCGCTGACCGCCTTCGCTGGCGTCGAGAAACTGGATAATGCCAGCCGCACGGTGCTGTATCGTGTCGCTCAGGAAGCGCTCAACAATGTCGCACAGCACGCGAAAGCGAGCCGCACAAAAGTGAAAATCCATCAGCGTCAGGAGACGGTGTGCATGGAGATTCATGACAACGGCAAGGGTTTCCAGATCGGCGGCGACGCATTCGTTGGTAAGCAGAGCAAGCGGCTCGGTCTGCTCGGGATGAGAGAGCGTGTGGAAATGATCGGCGGTAGTTTGCGGGTGGAATCCGCCCCGGGAAAGGAAACCACCGTCTACGTAGAGATTCCCTACCTAGACACCGAGCCCAAGAAATCTGGTAGCAACAAATCTTCTAGAACCACCCCCAAATCCATATGAGTGTTATTAATATCCTCCTCGCCGAAGACCATACGATCGTCCGTGAAGGTCTGCGCGCGCTGCTGGCATCGGAGAGCGATATCAAGATTATGGGCGAAGTCGACGATGGCCGGACGACCGTCGAACTCGCAAAAAAACTCCGCCCGGACGTCGTTGTGATGGACATTGCGATGCCGCTGATGAACGGGATCGAAGCTACCCGGCAAATTTTGCGTGAGCTGCCGGAGACGAAGATCATCATCCTCTCTGCGCACAGCGACGACGCGTATGTCGAGCAAGTCATGGCGCTCGGCGCGAAAGGTTACCTCATCAAGCAGTCCGCCGCTCATGTGCTGGCCGAGTCCATCCGCCGCGTCTATCGTGGTGAGACGTGTTTCAGTCCTATCATCTCCAAACGTCTCAACCATCACGAACTGAAGGCGCAGGCAGGTGGAGAGCTCCACGCGAGAAAGGACGCTGCATGTTTGACTTCTCGTGAATCGGAAGTGCTGCAGCTGATTGCCGAAGGCAAGGCGAACAAGCAAACCGCGGATGAGCTGGGCATAAGCATCAAGACCGTCGAAAAGCATCGCCAGAGCCTGATGAACAAACTCGACATCCACGACACGGCCGGCCTCACTCGCTATGCCATCGCAGCAGGAATTATTGAGAGCAGCGTGCAGGTAACCATCTTGTAGGGCGGCGCGAGGAGGCGGAATGAGATCTGGCAGACTCTCTGTGAGATGATGGGGTGATCACCCCATTGCGTGGGTATGTCCTATGGTTGTAGCGGTTAGACCAATATGAAAATCAATCAATCCATCTCGAGTATCGTCTCCGGAATCTGCCTCCTTGCGCTAACCGCCTGTCAGACTAGCAGCCAGACGCGTGGAACCGCGATCGGTGCTGGTGTCGGCGGCGGCCTCGGCGCCATCGCAGGAAACAATATCAAAGGCATCTCCAAGACCGAGGGCGCGATCGTCGGTGCCGTTGTCGGCGGTCTTCTGGGCAACCAGTCCGGGCGAAAGCAGGATCAGATCAACAACCTCCAGGGTCAGGTGAACCAGAATGTCGTCAACGTCCGTAACCGCAACGGCAGTGTGACCCCGGTTATTTTGTACCGATCCGGAAACGGCTGGCAGGGGCCGCGTGGCGAGGTCTACACAAACCTCCCTAGCGAAGGGCAACTAAAGCAGGCCTACGGCTTCTAGCCCACATGAGGAAACTTAAGAATATCCTTGTCGGCGTTGACTATTCGCAACCCTCGATCGGTGCCCTGCGCGAAGCGGCGCGCTGCGCCGCGTGGGACAATGCCTGTCTGACAGCGCTTCACGTCATCGATGACGAGCCGCTTGTGGAGATGCAGGACGAGGTCGAGATCGGAGAGGATTCGATCATTGACCATGCGCAGCGGCGGCTTGGATCGCATCTGGAAGGCATATTGGGCGAGGATCCCGGAGTCTACTTCGATGCCGTCATCGGCAACCCGATTGAGCAGTTCCTGCTCGCTGCGGAACGAGCCTGCGCAGATCTAATCGTGCTCGGCTCCCACGGTCGCCTGAGCCGTAGATCTAGTCGCATCGGTGTTCTAGCAGAACGGTGCCTTCGCAAGGCGAGGCAGAACGTGTTGCTGGTGCGGGACGCAGAAGGTAGCCCGTTCCGTAGGGTCGTCGCCTGTATCGATTTCTCTCCAACCTCGCGCAAGGCCGCGAAGCAGGCGATCCACGTGGCACAGCAGGATGGAAGCTCTTTGGAGTTCATCCACGTCTTTCGACCGGCTGCCGAGATACTCACCGCCCCGTCCATCGAGGCCGGGATTTTGTTTCCGCCGGTCGAGAATTTCGACGACCTCCGTGGGGCGGCGCTGGAGTCGAAATTGGAGCACTTTGTCGCGCCACTCCTCGACGAATTTGGTTCGGTCGAGCACACGATTTCGATCATCGCAGACCCGAGCCCGCGTGCCGGGATCGTCGATCGCTTGAACGAATCCAAGGCTGATCTCGTGGTGCTCGGCACGCGTGGCCGGACGACGCTGAAGAGTCTGTTGATGGGATCGACCGCGCAAAAAGTCCTACATACCACCAACTGTTCCGCCCTTGTGGTGAAGCCGGACGGGTTCGAATACACCCTCGACTGATGTCCTACCCTGCGACCATGAAAATACTTTTACTGGGAGCCGGGGGCTTCATGGGTGTGAACCTGACCGAGCGACTGCTCGCGGATGGCTTCTACGATATGACTGCTCTGAATATCCACGACGAGAAGATTGCGCACCTGATCAACCATCCGGCGCTCAACTGCCTCCACCTCAACATTGGCCAGCCTGACGATGCGCTGAAGATTATGGGGGTGGCGATCAAGAGGTGCGAAATTTCCGATGAGAGATTCCGGATTGAGGAAGATCCACCAAGGCCAGAATTCATCTGCGCCTCTGGCGAGGAGCTCTACGTCGAAGGCTACCAGGACTGCGACCACCGCTCCCCTAATATCGACAGGGCGCGCAAGCTGCTTGAACGGGATCAGCAGTCTTATCTGGTTGCGGTCATCACCAAGACGATGGGATACTTCTTCAACGAACACCGCAAGAAGCAGGGCGCCCTGCGACAGCCGCAGATTCGAAAATGAACATTCTCTTACTGATCCTCGGACTCGTCATCCTAACCGTCGGTGCGGAATCTCTGGTGAGAGGCGCGTCGACCGTCGCCCAACGACTCGGACTCAGCCAGCTAGTGATCGGATTGACGATCGTCGCCTTCGGCACAAGTGCGCCCGAACTTGCTGTCTCGGTCAAATCAAGTCTGGCGGGGCAGGGGGGCATCGCGATGGGCAATGTGATTGGCTCGAACATTTTCAACATCGCTGCAATTCTCTCGATCGCGGCGATGATCTGTCCGCTGGAAGTTAACCTATCGATCGTAAAGCGGGATCTCCCGCTGTTGCTCGCGGTCTCGGTGCTGTTCTCCGTGATGCTCATGTTCGGTGACGGGGTGACCCGGTGGGAAGGCGCTCTGCTGATTTCGGGATTG
>JBLHKE010000203.1:0-11038 GCA_047619485.1 Verrucomicrobiales bacterium
TGTAGCAACCCCGCCGACAGTCAAACAAAGGCGAACGGTTTCGCCACCTGTATTCAGCGAGTCTTTTTGAAAGATCTCGCCGACCTCCGCGTATCAATGTTCCAGGGTGCAATTTTCTGCACCAGCAGCTAAGCTGTCCTCGCAAGATAGCACTGCCGCCCCTTCCCGAGACTGAACTTTTTTCCCGATGAAAAGCCGATACGCAACCGCCCTCTTCCTGTCACTCTTCGCCTTCGCGGGAACCGCCCGAGCCGAGGCTGAAGCGATCCACGTCAACCCTTCGAAAGGAGCGATCGCGATTTATAAGCGCCTCACCCTGAGCTTCCCGCAGGCAATGGTGGCAGCGGACAAGATCGACCTCGCAAAGCAGGCCAGCCCGGTCGAACTCGAGCCCCACACCAACCACACCTTCATCTGGAAGAGCCAGACCGAATGCCAGCTCTACTTGATCGGGCAGCTGATCCCACGCCAGAAGTACACGCTCCAACTGAAAGACGGCGTCAAGGATCTGGCTGGTGATGACGTGACCACCACGGCCCCGCTGGCAGAATTTGAAACCGCTGATCTAAGCGTGAAGATCAATGCTCGCAACTCCGGTAAGTCGCTCAGCTCCAAGCCGGCCGCACGACTGTTGTTCAACTACCCGATCTCACTCGACAGCGCGGTGGACGGGATCTACTTGCAGGATCGCGACACGCGCGAGCGCTTCGCCACGGAACTCGTCATCTCCAGCATCAACGCCAAGCCCGGGCAGGAGAAGCCGATCCCAACCAGCAGCACCAACTTCGAGGTCGTCGCCACGGCACCGCTGCCAGTCGGTCGGACCGTCGACCTCATCGTCGATAGCGTGCGCAGTGCGAACGGAGAAGTGGGTCTGTTAGTATTGAAGGCACACGCGCTCGGCACCACCTCCTACCTAGAGATCACCAGCGCCAGCGGCTACCACTCCGCTCTCGCCGAACCATCGATCTCGATCCGCACCAACCAACGCGTCAGCATCGACTCCGTCGGCGAGCAGTCGATCCGCGTCGAGCCAGAGGTACCCGGGTTGAAACGCCTCGCCGGCACCTACAACATCCACCTCGAGGGCGAGTTCGATCTCAGCCAGACCTACACGGTCACGGTTGACGCACCGCTCTCCTCGCAGGCAGGCTACCCGCTGAAGGCGCCAAGCGTCCACCGCATCGAGTTCAGCGGCACGCACCCCGCGATCTATTTCCCGAGCACACAATTTTTCCAGCGCGCCGGGCTCGGGCTCAATGTGAAATTCCTCCACGCCAACACTGGCGAAGTCACCTGGAGACTCGCCGAGATTCCCCCGCACCAGCTCAGCAACGTGTGGGCACGAGTCAATGAATACAACGAGAGCAAGATCGATCCGCTCACTGGCGATGAGATGATCGACGAGAAGACCGGTTGGGTGGAAAACGTCGACACCGAGTTGCTGGTCGATGCACTCAAACTCAAAACCCGTGGCTCTGGGACGTTACCAGGTGCGGTTTCGACCGAGCCGGTATTCCGCGATATCCGCTGGAGACCTGCGCCAGACCAGCCGATCCCGTCTGGTGCCTACCTGCTCGAAGTCCACGCGCCAACCGAGGACGGGCGCATCACCGGCAACCGCGCGATGATCTTTTTCAACGACATCTACGTGACCCAGAAGCGCACCCCGCAGGATATCATCCTCAAGCTCTCCAAGATGGATGACTCGACCGCTGTTCCTGGAGCGCACGTAAAGGTCGTCTCAGACGACAACCAGCTGATCGCCGAGAACACCTCTGACGCCCAGGGCATGGTACGTTTCTCGCGCCTCGACCTACGGCCGAAATATAAAGGCTCACCCGTGCCCCACCACTTCATCGTCGACTCGCCCTCCGGACGCGCCCTGCAATACGTCGACACGCCGTATTACTACGACAGCGGCTACGCGCCCTACCAAACTGAGGTAGAGAGCATCTACCCGGTCACCACGATCATTACCGACCGCAACCTCTATCGCCCGGGTCACACGGTGAAATTCAAAGGGATCACGCGTGTGCGTGTCGGCGACGCCTTCGAACAACTCGAAGTGCGCAGCGGTCTCGAACTCAACTGGAAGATCACCAGCGGCCGCTCGCGCGTCATCGCGGCAGGGTCGACCAAGCTCGACGAGTCCGGTGGTTGGGAAGGGGAGTGGGAGGTGCCGAAAGATACCAAACTAGGACACTACTCGATGCACTGCGCGATCCCGGGCCTCTCATCGAAGCACGGCTACGCCAGTTTCCGCGTCGAGGAGTATCGCGTGCCGCTGTTCGAGGTCGAGCTCGCGGAAGAGACCAAGATCGGCGACACCGCACGCATCCGCATCCAGTCGAACTACTTCCACGGTGGACCGAACGCCAACGCGCAGGTCAGCTGGACTGCCCGCTGGTCGCCGCACTACTACAGCAGCCGCGACCGCTTCATGCGTGGCGATCGCTATTCAGAAAAACCGCACTCTGGTAGCGCGATCCCCGAGCTCACAGGTAAGTTTAAGCTCGGCACAAACGGCGGCGAGTTCATCGATGTGAAAATTCCCGCCGACTTGCCCTACACCGCCTCACGCTACAGCCTGCGCCTTTCCGTCGACGTCACCTCGCCCGAGGGTCGGACAATTTCTACCGGAATCTACGGCAACCTCCAGGTCGTCCCGCACGATTCAGGCCTGCGCATGGAAGTCGGCTACGAACCGAACCCACACCTTCTGATCGAAGTAGGCGGCTTTGATATCGACGACAAACCGGTCGCTGGCCTGCCAGCGGAGCTGACCCTGTTCCTCGTCGAGTCGAAGACGGTGAAGGAGAAAGTCTCGCCCGGCGTGTTCCGCTATCGCAATTTTCAACAGTACCAACCGGTGCTAACACAGCCGACCAAGACCGGTGAGGTGGTCACTTACGCCGTCGAGAAACCCGGTCGTTACGTAAGTGTTTCACGCCTGCTCGAAGATCCGAACGCCCCCACGCACAGCAACCGCGTCACGGTTGCCGGCGAGGCACCGGCGGCCTACCCAGTGCACAACAGCAGCGCCTTCATGATCAAAGCTGACAAGAAAACCTACCAGCCCGGCGACACCGCCAAGCTCGCCATCGAGGCACCGTTCGGCGGCAAGGCCTGGGTGTCGGTCGAGACTGACGACATCATCGAGCAGTTCGTCGTCGACGTTGCCAGCAACGCCAGCGGAATCGACTTGCCGATCAAGCCCGAGTATTACCCCAACGCCTTCGTTTCAATCTACCTGGTCAAGCCCGGCGGTGGCGACCATTTGCCCAAAGAGCGCTACGGGCGCTACTCGCTCGACGTCGAGCGGCCCGACCTCAACCTCGAGGTCACCCCAACACTAACGAAGACAGAAGTGGAACCCGGCCAGAGTGTCAGCGGCGAAATTCTCGTCGCCTCGCTCGGTGAACCGGTCGCCAACGCCGACCTCACCGTGATGGTGGTGGACGAGGCAGTGCTGCGGCTCGGGTCGTGGTCGTTGCCCGCGATGGAGAGCAACTATTTTCCATACCGCCGCCACCAAGTCGCCACCTACCAGGCGCTGACCAACCACCACGAGTCCTTCGAAGAATCGATGGTAAGCGAGAAAGGCTTCCTCATCGGCGGTGGCGGTGGCTTCGGCATGGCCAAGAATCGCACGCGCAGCAACTTCGTGGCGCGCGCCTTCTGGAAAACGCGCCTGCGCACTGACGAGCACGGCCGTGCCAAGTTCGATTTCCCCGCTCCCGACAACCTCACCGCATTCCGCGTCACGGCGGTCGCCAACACCAAACAGAACCAATTCGGCAGCGGCCAGACGACGCTGCGCATCAACAAGCGACTGATGATCGAACCCGCGCTGCCACGCTTCATCCGCCGCGGCGACGAGCTCGAGCTGCGCGCCGTGGTCCGCCAGAGCGTCGGCGACAACGCCCCGGTCAAACTAACCTGCTCGCTCGACGGTGCACTCGACTGGGAACAGGAGGAGCGCGAGATCGAGCAGGCGACCGACAAGGACATCCCCAGCGTGTTCCGATTCAGAAGCAAGGCGAGCCGCACCGAGCGCTTCGCAAAAATCCGCTTCGACGCGGTGCTCGTCAGCAACCCAGAGGTGCGCGACTCGGTTGAGATCTCGATCCCCGTCTACGCGCCCGGCATCCTGCAACGCACCGCCAGACATGGTGAAATCGCCGCCAATACACCATCTTTCAAACTCGCCGACCAGGTGCCCGTGCTGTGGAAAGGCAACGACGGTGATGTCGACTTAACATTATCACATTCCCCGTGGCTGCCGAAGCTACTCGGCCTGCCGGAGATCCTCGACTACCCGCACGGTTGCTTCGAGCAGAAGGGCAGTCGCTACCTGGCCTACACCGAGCTCTCCGGGCTACTCGGCTACCTGCCCGAGCTGAAGGGGCGCCACGCCAACTACGCCATCCAGATCGAACAGGGACTGCGCGAGTACGAACAGAGCCTGCTGTCCAACGGCTACCTTCCCTACTGGCCCGGGAGCGACACCGCCAACCCCTATGTCACCGTGCTCGCCGCCTGGGTGATGAACAACGCCAAGGCGAACAAGTTCAAGGTACCTGAGAAGCTCGAGGCCGCCCTCGACAAGACCTTGGAAAACATCCTCCGCGGCAGGGAGCAGAAGGTCGACATCGCCACCCGCTGCTTCGCCGTCTACGTGCAGAGTCTGAGCGATGGCAACAAAGCGCCGCTCGACGTGCTCGGCGATCTCTACCAGCGCCGCGACGGCCTGCGCGAGGACAGCCTCGCCTTGCTAGCGCTATCGATGGTCAACTACAAGGTCATGGGTGTCGAGCAGCAGCAGCTCGCCCAAGAGCTGTCCCGACCAATCGCCGCCCAAGCCTTCGACCCGCGCACCTTCTGGTCGGGCCACCGCAGCGAGGCCATCCGTTTCCTCGCTATGACCAAGATAGGCGACGCGAACTGGCGCCAGGGAGAGGGCGAAAAGGTGCGCCAGCGCCTGCTCAATATGATGGACAACTCCCGCAGCCTCAACACCCAAGAGAACCTGTGGACGCTCATCGCCTTCCGCGCAATGCACGACGCCCAGCTGTTTCCACCACTCGAGGTCAATGCGGAACTCAAGTCTGAGAACGGCGTTTCCGTCGCCTGGAAGACAAAGGCATTGAAGCTCATCGGAGAATTCGAGGTCGAGATCGGCTCCGCCCAGCCGGTCTACTACGTCGCCGACGCGCGCGTCGCCCGCAGCGGCGAAGACATGCACCGCGAGGATCTTGGGTTCCGCATCGAGCGTGTGGTGAAGAACCTAACAGAGCCAAAAAGAATTGGTGCAGAGGAGAAACCGTTCAAGCTCGGCGACGAGATCCTAATCACCTACCGGGTCTTGTCGAAGCGCCACCACTACTATGCCGCGCTGACCGACGAGCTCCCGGCCGGGCTCGAGACGGTGAACTTCAATCTTGCGCAGGTTGCCGAATTCTATGAGCTGCCGGAAGATGCGGATGGCAACACACTGCGCCTCAGCCATTCCGAGTTGCGCGACCAGCAGGCTAACCTCTACTTCAACCACGTCGATGCCGGAACGCGCAGCTACTCGATCCTCGCGCGCGCTACCAGTGCCGGCCAGTTCACTTGGCCGAGCACCCAGATCAGCCCGATGTATGAGACCAAATTCAGTGGCCTGAGCGCACCAGCGAAAGTGTTCGTTCAGTAGTCGAGGCGTCTCGCCCCAAGACAGGTGCTCCGATGAAACACCGGCTCAAAAACCTCCTCAAACTCATCGTCTACGCGGCGCTGATCGGCCTCCCTGTGCTCGTCATCGGAACGATCGGCGTCGTCGAGATTGCCATCCATCGTGCCACCTTACCCGCCCCCCTGGATCGCAAGCCACTCACCACACCGACCTACCTCGACAGGTCCGGCGACATCCTCGCCCAACTCGCCACCACCAAAGCGCGCCTGCAGATCCCAGTGGAGCTCGAAGGGATGGGCGATTACCTCCCCGCCATCACCATCGCACTCGAGGACCACCGGTTCCACGAGCACTCCGGCGTCGACTTCTATGCCATCGGCGCCGCCACTGCCCGCAACCTGCGTAGCTCAACCACTATCTCGGGCGCGTCGACCATCACCCAGCAGGTCATTAAGCAAGCCGACCAGCGCAAGGGACGCAGGCTCAAGGCCAAACTACGCGAGGCGGTTCTCGCGCTCAAATTGGAGCGCAGCTGGGACAAAGACGAAGTGCTCACCACCTACCTAAATCGTCTCGATTACGGTAATCGTCGGCTCGGCCCCGAGAGTGCTGCGATGGCTTACTTCGGAAAAAGAGCAGAAAACCTAACACAAACAGAAGCGATTTACCTCGCCGGGCTGCCGCAATCGCCTAGCCGTCACAACCCGTGGAAACACCCGCAGCGGGCGTTGAAAAAATACCAGCGCTCGCTCGAACGATTGCTGGTGTTGGAGATCATCGACCAGGGCCAGTACGATCGCTATCTACAGGCTCCGCCACAGGTGCTGCGCGAGGCACCTGACAACCTCGCCCCGAAATTTCTCCACGCTGCCCTTACTGGAAAAACTGCCGAGACTGGTGTCCACCGCACCACCCTCGATCTCGAGTTGCAGGAAACTGCCCGCGGGATGCTCACGGCGCAGCTCGATTCCATCAATCGCCACGACGTGCGCAACGCTGCCATCGTCGTGATTGAGAACAGCAACGGTGCCGTGCGCGCCCTCGCCAGCGCCGGTGCGCCATCCGAGATCAGTGGCGCGACGATTCCGCGCCACGCCGGTTCGACGCTCAAGCCCTTCGTCTACCTGATGGGCATCGACGAGAAAATCCTCACCGCCGCCAGCGTTTTCACCGATACCCCAGACGCCGTCGCCCGCCGCTACGCGGACTACGACCCGCACAACTTCAACCGCGGTTACCGCGGACCAGTGCGTCTGCGCGAGGCGCTCGCCAACTCGATGAACATCCCCGCCGTGCTGGCGCTCGAACAGATCGGCGCGCGACGCTGTTTCTTCGAGCTTGAAGAGTGGGGCCTGCACAAAGAAGAGAGTTTCGAGCAGCTCGGTGCCGGTTTCGTCCTCGGCAACCTGCGAGTCCGCCTGCTCGATCTCACCGCCGCCTACGCCGGTCTCGCACGAAGTGGCCTAGCTGCGCCGCCGCAATTCTTCGCCGATCGCGCGCCATCGCCGCAACGCCGCATCGTCGCCCCAGAGGCAGTCGCGATCATCGAGGACATCCTCTGCGACAACGACGCTCGCGCGCAGGCCTTCGGCAGCGACTCACCACTCGATCTCGGCTGGCGTGCGGCGGTCAAGACTGGCACCAGCTCAAGCTTTCGCGATTCCTGGACTGTCGGTTATTGCCGCGACTTCACCGTCGGCGTCTGGGTAGGCAACTACGATGGCCAATCGATGGCCGGCAAGCTGGCGGTCGAGACGGCCACGCCCATCTGGCGGCGCATGATGAACCACCTAAAAAATCGTCATGGCGCACGTCCGCTCGAGGCACCAGAGCCGCACGATCGACTACTCGCGGTCAACATCGACCCGTTGAGCGGCCTGCTGCCGGTGAGGAATCGCCAGCGCGAACTCTTCCTCCCTGGCACCGCGCCAAGCGAGACGGGCGAACAATGGTATGGCGGAGAAGACGGTAAACCGCAGCTCCCCGAACCCTACGCAAATTGGATCGCCAGCAAGCACAACCACCTGGGCGCGAGCCTACAACCCGCCGAGGATGGCACCACCCCGTTGACGATCCTCAGCCCCAGCGACGGCCTGACTTACGTCATCGACCGCGACCTCCCTGCTGCCCAGCAGTCGGTCGAACTAAAAGCACTAACAGAAGCAAAAAATATCGAATGGGTCATCAACGGACAAACCCACGAAGCCGATCACTGGCAACTGCAACGCGGCAAGTGGCAGGTCACTGCACGCACGGAGAGTGGCGCCGAGGCAGAGGTGAGATTCTCGGTGGAGTAGGTTCAAACACTATTTGATCTGCCCGAGGCATCGCCTCCGTGGTTCGTCACTCCTTCTCCGGAGCTTTGGCTGATCCAGGCGCAATCACAACCGCGTGACCGCGCACGCCGAACCAGTGAAGCCCGGAAACCTGGCAAATAAAATCCAGCGCCTCGCCGACTGGAATTTTTCGAAGCTTGAGAGTGATGAAGGGCCTACCGAGTCGCTTGCCGTCACTCCCCGGCAACACCACGAAGTTGATCCCCGATTTCAGCCGCAGAAAATCGATCGCCTCATGGATGGTGACATCGGTGAAATCGAGTTCAGGGATAATGGTCTCGCGCAGTTTGCGCTTCATTTCGAGGGCGTTTGGATCGTCTTTGTCGTACTCAAGAAATCCCGTAAATGGGCTCGTGACGACGAGGCCAAGATTCGTTACCACCGGGTAGCAGCCAGCCAATTTCGAGGTGAATTTTAGAGCTGGCCCCAACCGGCAATCGGTCAGTTCCAGCGTGATCTGATCCTCGAATTCCTCCCCGAAAATCTCTTTATCCCGCTCACTCGGCTGCGGGCCTGGCAGGTAGATCATCGGCACGCCACGCCAGTGCGGCTGCTTCTCTTCCTTATCATTTTCCCACGCCGCCTTGCGCAGGAATTCGATCGCCTCCTCTAGGGTGGCTTTTTTGAACTCGATCTTCGGGATGACGATGCTCTTGAGCTTCGCCCTAATCCGCTCGATCTCAGAAGATTCGCCGAAGGCTCCACCCGCAAAAAAGATGAGAATGAACAGGCTTAACGCTCCTCGAAATATCGTTTTCATCCCGCCACCAAAATCAACCCCGCTGGCGCTCGAGCAGCGTCATCATGATGATCGACATCAGGCAGCGCACTTCGTCTTGTTCGGGCACATCGGAGAGTTGCTCGATGGTGAATTTTCCTTCCCACATCGCCGGTTGCTTCTTGACGCGCAAGATCGGAGATCCATCTGGGGTGGAGATCAGGTAACTAGGATTGAGGAAGTAACCGGTGGCTGAGCCCAAAATCGGGATCCCGCCGAGCAAGCTGTCGGCGACTTTGATCCAGCCATTCTCCTCACGGATGGTGTACAGATGGCGGTCGCCATCGAGGATCTCATAATGTGCGCGCCACAGCGAGCGACCACCCTTGCGCCGCACCGCACCGAAGTCCTTTCCCTGCGCATCACTGAAACGATAGCAAGCCGACCAGTCGATGATCTTGTCGGTGCGGATGTCGCAAAATTTATGCGCCTTTGAATCGTCAGCGAACACCTCGACGTGTTCTTTCAACTTGAACATCTTCTGCTTCACGTAGGCGATCTGGTTACCAGCCGCATCGGCGACGCGGAGCTGGGGCGCGAGCGCGATGATCTTAAAAGTCAGTTGGAGTGGATAATTCATAGTGGTCAGTCTGAGGCTGCGACATCAGGCACGTCGAGGTTTTTCGAAATCGGGTTTGAGCGGAGCGGCCAGCGCGTCTTTCTTCCCGACGATGGCCATCACTTCCTATACCTCGGCGCTCGTCCCCGAACAGGTGCCGCTGCTCAAAGCACTACTCGAGAGGGAGGATTTCGATTTTGTCGAAAAACCGTACACCCACTACGCCGCGAAAAAGGGGAAGCTTAATGTCGCCGTCTACGAGAAAGGACCGAAAGTGCTAGTGCAGGGGAAGGAGACCGAGCACTTCGTCGAGTTCTACCTGGAACCGGAGATCATCGGCGAAGCGCGCCTCGGCTATGAGGAGGTGCACCAGCCGGAGATGTTCGAACCGCATTTCGGCATCGACGAGAGTGGCAAGGGCGACTACCTCGGACCGCTGGTCATCGCTGGCGTTTACACCAACGGCGAAATCACTAGGCACCTGATCGATGCCGGCATCCAAGACAGCAAACGCATCACGTCCGACAACCGTGTCCGCGCGCTCGCGACGATCATCCGCGAAACACCGGGGATCGCCCACCAGACTGTACTGGTAGCGCCGGAGAACTACAATCGGATGTATGTCCGCTTCGGCAACGTAAACAAAATGCTCGCCGCCGGGCATGCGAAATGCATCGATTCGCTCGCCCGGCAAGTCCCGCAGTGCCCGCGTTCGCTCTCGGATCAGTTCGCCCAGAAGTGGCAGCTGGAGGCGGCGGTGAAGCGCCTCGGATTACAATTAGAGATCGAGCAGCGCACCAAAGCGGAGTCAGATACTGCGGTCGCTGCGGCCTCGATCCTCGCGCGGGAAGGGTTTATCGATTGGATGGATGCAGCCGCAGAGGATTTGGGGTTCGAGCTACCGAAGGGGGCGGGGGCGAACGTGGTCAAGGCTGCGCGCGAGCTCGGCACCCGAATGGGTGAAGGAGCACTGGAGAGATTCGCAAAAATGCACTTTAAAACAACCGCAGAGGTCTTGTGAAATTTGAGAGTTTGGCACCTTTCAGACAAAAATTCCGTTGAGTTCTGGGAGGACTCAGTTAACATTTTCATCGGAGGTAACATGAGGAACGTATTTCAATAGAGGAGTATTTGCGGTTCACTTGAGGCCATTATTAAACCAACCTAATTCAACTAGCATTTCACCCTACTAGCTACCGACCCAATGGAGACCATCACTAAGCGAGACCTCGTGGTAAAGATCAGTAATAAGACCGGATTGACGCAACAGCAGGTTTTCGACGTCATCCAGAACACACTCGACACAATCACCGCGACGCTCGCTAACAACGACGAAGTCGTCCTCAGGAACTTCGGTTCCTTCCAGGTGAGGCAGACCAAGCAGAAGGTTGGTCGCAACCCGAACAAGCCCGGCACTGACGTTATCATCCCGCCGCGTGCGATCGTTAAATTCAAGCCTGGTAAGCAGATGAAAGAGCGCGTCGCCACGCTGCTGCCGGAATTGCAGCAGCCAACACCGCTAGCCGAATAGGGTCTGCTCTGCGCCAGCAAAATCAACTCGGTCGTGCCGATCTGGATGATGACACGCTCGGTGGCCGTCAATTCGTCAGCAACCAAAGCTGAGGCGGGAATGGCGCGCATGCGAAGACGGGTGTCGAGTCGCTCAATGCGCGATTCAAAACGCTGCG
>JBLHKE010000204.1:0-11025 GCA_047619485.1 Verrucomicrobiales bacterium
CAGGAGGTACGACTTACCGTGAGCGAAAACACACATCAGAAACACGTTTTTTCTTACCTGCGCTCCGTGTGGGGTCGCGGGCAGAAGCAGCATGCCGCCGCAGGAGCACTGGTGTTCTTCTGCTGGTTGATACCGCTGTTCTTTGTCGGGATGGCAATCGACTGGCTGACGCGGATGCCGACACCGGGGCGTATCGTGATCCTCGCGCTCGCATTGGGAGTGGCGCTCTACAAAGCGTGGCGCCGTGGCTGGCGGCACCTGCGTGCGTTCAACGCCGCGCGCACTGCCTTGCGGGTCGAGAACCATCACGGTGGCCTCGACAGCCTAGTGGTTTCCGCAGTGCAGTTCCAGGAAGCCGCACCGACCGACGGAACTTCCGCGGCGATGCGCGAACTCACCTTGAGCAAGGCCGAGCAGGCCATCATGCCCTTGCCTGCCGAGGAGGTCGTTTCCTACCATCGGCTGCGGCCGCCGCTCGCACTAGCAATCACCCTCACGTTGCTCGTCGGCGTCTTCGCGATCCTGAAAGGTCCTTTCCTCGCCGCCGGCATCGCCCGAATTTTCCCGCCCTGGTTGGCGGTCGACTACCCCACGCGCACCCAACTGGAAGTGGAGAACGGCGACATGGTGGTCAAGGAAGGGTCACCTGCCCTGATCCGCGCCAATGTTTCCGGCGTGATCCCGAAAGGCGCCAAGGTCGCCCTGCGGACTGGCACTGGGAAGCCGCGCATGCACGAACTCGAGATCACCGATGGCGTCTGTGAATACCCGATTGATTCCGCCTTCCGTGGATTCGAATACCGCATCACCGCCGGTGACGCGCGCAGCCAGTGGCACTCGGTGGAAGTGATCGCCTCCCCACGCATCGAACGCGCCCAAGTCAGCCTCGAATTTCCGGCCTACACCGAGCGTGCCAGTCAAGTCGTCGAAGCGCTGACGGTCACGGTTCCCGAGGAGACCCAAATCCAGTGGCAACTCACCCTCGACCGTGCGCTCAGCGAGGCACTCTTCACCCCAGCCGGAGGCGATCCCCAACCGCTCGAGATCAGTGCGGATGGACGCACCGTGACGATGGCAGAGGTCGCCAAGGAATCGCGCGCCTACAGTTTCTCGTGGGTGGAGAAGGAGCACGGGTTCTCTTTCATTAGCCCCAACCACTACCTGCAGGTGGCACCGGATCAGTCGCCCCGGGTGGAGATCACCTCGCCGAAAAACAATCTCTACGCGACCCTCGGGCGCCAGATCGACCTCGCGCTGCGCGCCCGAGACGACCACGGGATCGGCGAGTCGCTGGTCGCCTACCGCGTCAACAAAATCGAGGAGGTGAAGGTTCCCTTCCCTGCCGCCAAACTCGGTGAGGGCACCGAACAGCCAATCGATTGGGACTATCGCACCGCCCTGCCCGAACTCGCGATCGGCGACGCGGTCTCGTTCGTCGTCGAGGTGGCCGATAGCTATCCAGGAGCGGAGGGCGCGCATCGCGCACGCTCCCAAGCGCGGCGTGTGACGTTTTTGTCCAAAGAGGATTACCTCGCCCAGATCGCGAGGCAACGATTGCGACTGCTCTCGCAGCTACGCAATATCTACCGCGAGGAACGTGCCGTGCATGCGACCATCAGCAAGCTCGATCCATCCGCTGATGTGTTCGTGCAGACCTGCCAACTGGAGGCCGTCCGCCAGGATATGATGCAGGAACGTCTAGGACTCCTGAAAGCGCGGATGGATGATCTGCTCGACGACCTGGCAGCCAACCACATCACCGACGAGTCGGAGACGGCGACGCTCACCCGGCTTAGCTCAGATTTGCAGACCATCGCGCAAGAACATGTCAGCCGGGCGGCGGCTTCGCTCAGGGAGCTGGCGGGTGCTTCTAATAAAGGCACCACCGACCCGGCTGCCGCGCTGCACATGGTCGACAGCGCCGCGCGCGAACTCGCGCTGATGGTGCTGCAGGTCGGCTTCAACGAGGCCACCGAGGTGATGGCGCGCGAACTTCATTCCATCGCAGAGACCCAGGCGCGCCTGCGGCTGGAAACCATCCTATCGGAGAAGAAGGGACTCGCGGATGCGCAGGACGAACTCGCCGAATGGATCACTCGCCTGTTTGGAGGGACGCCGCAGGACAGGGAGAGCACGATTGATGATGCGCTGGTGGCCTTCAACCTGTCCCGCCTGATCAAGGAATTGCGCAGCGCTGGCGTCGTGACGAAGATGGCTGAAGCGGCCGCCCTGATTCGCAAGCCCGGATCTGGCGAAGCAGTAAACCTGCAGGCCGATGTGATCAAAACCTTGCTCGCTGCCGAGTTCCGCCTGCGGATCGGATCGGAGCGCGAAGCGTTGGTCAGAGCTGGCGAACTGTTCCAATCGCAGGCAAGCAAATTGGAGAATCTGCGAGATGAGAGCGCCTCGCTAAATGCCGATCAATTCAAGCAACGCAAAACCGAGTTCGCCCAAGCCCAGACCGCGCTGCAAAGAAAACTCCACCTGCTGCTGATGCCAGCCGTGCCCGCACCGCGCGCGCGCCTGTTCGAGGTCGACCTCCCTCCCACGCCGCCGATCGATGACCTGTTGGCCGCAGCGGAAGATGCCATGGAAGAATCTCTCACTCACATCAGCGCGGGTGATCGGGACATGGCCGCCATCCAGCAGGAGCAGGCGGTGGTCTTGTTCGATGCTCTCTCAGAGATCGTCAGTGACCGGATCGAGCGCCTGACGGAGCGCAACCGGGTGAACAGCCTCGTTGGTGCCTGCGGGAAACATGCGACGGAGATCGGTCAGTTCATCGAACGCCAGCTCGTCCTGCTCGAGATGGCGGAAGACGCCGAAGGCGACAGCACCGAACTCGTCCGCGTTGCCCAGCTCGAACAGAAGCTGGCCGATGAGCTCGAGCGGTTCCGTGCAGGAATCGTCGAGAGTCAGGTAACCGCTAGCGACGAGTTGCTACCGCTATTGAGCAAGCTCGAACAATCGCTCCGCGCTATGACGAGTGCCGTCGTCTCTCTCAAGGACAACCAGGTCGACACGGCGCTCGCCCATCAGGAGACGGCGCTCGAGGCGCTGGAAGACGCAAACCTCCTGCTGGAGAAACAGACCGCTGAACTGACTGCTCTCATGTCCACCCTCCAGGCAGCGTGGCTCGCCCTGATGCCAGCTCCCTACGTGGCCGATATCCAAGCCGAGCAGCGTGACCTCGTCGAGGCGGTGCCGAACACCAAGGAAGCCGGCCTGCCACGCCTAGCGATCGTGCAGAAAAACCTGATCCACGCAGTCAACGCCGTCTTGGAATCGCTCGACCCCTTATCCCACCAGATCGAGTCCGGCACGGTGTTTCTTTTTGCCAAGGAAGACATGGACGCGGCCGCGATCGCGCTGGAGACCAACGACCTCGCCGAGGCGGAAGACGCCGGCAGCTTTGTGGCCGAAACATTGGGGGACCTTCTCGTCGAACTCGAGCAGGTCACGCCGCAATACAGCTACGTCCTCGAGCTAACGGAGTTCTTCCACGAGATGGTGTCCGAGGGAATGATCATCCGCGCGACGCAGGGCCAACTGCGTGGGAAGGCGATCGCAGCTGCGGACGAAGCCGCGCTTCGTGGACTTGTCGACGAACAGCGCGCGTTGGAAACGAGAGCAAAGAATTTCGGCAGCCTGCTCGAAAAAGCGACCGGCCAGAAAGGCCTTAACGAGACCACACAAATCATGGCCGAAGCACTCCGTCAGCTCGAAACCGGCGACCGTGATGCGGCCGTCGAGCAGATGGAAATCGTTGAAGAAAACCTCGGCGCCGACAGCGAAGAACTGGTCGAGTTGATGACGCACTTTGCGGTTCTGCTACAACCTCTGCTGGTGCAGCCCGAGCCCGAAATCCTGTTCACACTAGAAGTCCTAGCCTTAGCAAGCCAACAGAGGGTTCTGTATCGGGAGACCCAAATCGCCCCGCCGGAGCAAGTCACAGATCTGGTTTCAAAACAACGTGAACTGGCTACCAAATGCGAAGTGTCCGTCCCCCGCTCCGAGTCGCACCCGAAACTGGTTGCGGCCAGCGAGGGAATGCTGAGTGCGGCATCGAATTTGGAGTCCTCAGCCCCCGACAAGGCAGTCACCAACCAACGTCTGGCCGGCGACGCCCTGCGGCATTTTGTGATCGAGTATGTTCAGCAGTATGTGATCCCGCCGGGACCACCTCCTCCGTCAGACCCCGTCCCAAGCGATCCGACCGAATCACTCGGCGATGATTTTTCATTGTTCATGCCCGGCGCGGTCAGCGGCGGTAAACCCAAGGGCGGTCGCCAGGAATGGGAAGTGCTCGGACGCCGCGATCGCGCGGCCCTGAACGAAAACTTCGCGCGCGAGCTCCCATTAGAATACCGCGCCATCCTCAAAGATTACTACGAAAGGTTAGCCGAGTGATGATGACTGAAATCTCCAAGCGCTTCGGCATCTGGTTGTTCACCACGGCGTGTCTGTTCGCGGCGCCACTCCACGCCCAATCCCCATCCTCCGGCGACGACGCCCCCGAGCTGACCGCCAAAGCTTCTCAGGCGATCGACAAGGGGCTCGAGTATCTGCTTGCGACCCAGAAGGAGGACGGCTCCTGGGACGGCGACGGTGAAGGCGGTCGCGTCATCGGCATCACCTCCTTGTCGTTGATGGCCTTCATGTCCAAAGCGCAGTTCCCCGGTTCTGGTCCTTACGCAAAGCAACTCGACCGCGCCAAAAATTTCCTCCTGCAGTATGCCAAACAGCGACCCGACGGGTATCTCGGCTCGGTGATGTACGAGCACGGGCTCGCGACGCTCGCGCTGTCCGAACTGTGGGGCATGACACGCGACAAGAAAGACGACGATGCCATCCAGAAGGCGCTCGAGGCCGCAGTAGAAGTGATCGTGCGTTCGCAAAATCCCGGCGGCGGCTGGCGCTATCAGCCGCAGGCGGACGGCGGCGAAGATACCTCATGCACCCAGACCGTATTCCACGCGCTGGCGTCCGCGCGCCAGGCGGGAATCATGGTTCCCAACGCGACCATCACCAAACTCCTCATCTATCTCAAGGGCGCGCAAAATAAGGACACCGGCGGCTTCACTTACAATGCTCTCGGTTCCGGAAACCCCTCCTTCGCCTGCACCGCCGGCGGTGCCTACTGCGCCCAGCTCGCCGGTCAACGCGATTCCGAGATGGTCAAAGCAGCGCTGCGTTACATGAAAAGCCAGTCTCCGGGCATCATCGATGGTGGCGGCGGCCATTACTACTACGGCCACTACTACGCCATCCAAGCGATGGTCCAAGCTGGTGATGATTTCTACGCCGAGTGGTATCCGCTGATCCGCGAAGCCCTGATTCGCCGACAGAGCGAGAACGGCGCGTGGAGCAAAAAGCAAAGCGAGGCCGCCTACGCAACCCCGATGGCGATCATCATTCTAGCAACACCGCATCGATACATCCCAATCTATCAGAGGTGATGCTTCGCCGATCGACGCCTTGAATACGACGCTTGATTTTTTCCAAGCCGCAATAAATTGAAGCGTTCGAGCTGGCAGACCATGCCAGAGATTTGTTTTGAGTTGCCCTTTCCAATGTCCATCTACCACCTCTTCTGTTCCATCTCATCCCGGTTCACGCGTTGCTCTGTTTTCGTGATCATTCCGGCCATCGCGACGATTTCATCGGCAGCACCACTCTCCTACAACCGCGACATCCGCCCGATCCTCTCGGAGAACTGCTTTGCATGTCACGGACCGGACGAGGCTTCCCGCAAGGCAAAGCTTCGACTCGATGTCCGCGAAGCCGCCATCGACAAGGAAGCCTTCGTTCCCGGTGACGCCGGGGATTCCGAACTCATCTACCTCATCAACTCTGACGATGAAGATGACATCATGCCGCCGCCGGAGTCGCACAATACCCTGACGGACAAGGAGAAGGTGATACTCGCGCAGTGGATCAACGAGGGCGCGACCTATGAGCCTCACTGGGCGTACATCAAGCCGCAGCGCCCAGCCGTGCCGGACATGGGTGAGAAGCACCCGATCGATAACTTTGTGAGTGAGGGTCTGAAGGCTCAGGGCCTGAAGCTTTCGCCTCAGGCAGACACGGAAACGCTGAGTCGACGTCTCTCGCTCGACCTCACGGGTCTACCTCCGGTCACCACGGGTGCAAAGGCTGGCGCGAAGGACATCGATACGCTGATAGCATCGCCTCACTACGGTGAGCGCATGGCGGTGCACTGGCTCGATCTGGCGCGCTATGCCGACACGATCGGCTACCACAATGACGTGGAACGTGATGTGACTCCATATCGCGACTACGTGATCAATGTATTCAACAACAACAAGCCCTATGATGAGTTCATCATCCAACAGCTTGCGGGTGACCTGAAGAAAAACCGTACGAGGGAGGACAGAGTGGCTTCCACTTTCAATCGTCTGAACCAGATCTCTGCGGAAGGCGGGATCCAGGACTTGGAATACATCGCTAAGTACTATGCGGAGCGGGTTCGATCAACTTCGGTGGCCTTTCTGGGATCAACAATGGGTTGTGCGGAGTGTCATGATCATAAATTCGATCCATTCACGGCGAAGGATTTCTACTCGATGCAGGCCTTCTTTGCGGATATTTATGAGAAGGGTGCCTTCAATGGCAACGGACAGTACAACGAGGGTGCGGATATCAAGAATCACCCTGATCTCTTCATTTCGAGGTGGGGGCCTGCGCTTAAGTTGCCCGAGTCCGGTCAGGAGGAGACGCTGGCAAAGCTGAAAGCGCAGATCAAGCCACTGGATGCGGAGTTCAACAAGACGACACCGCAGCTGGAAAAGGGTTTCGAGAATTGGGTCGTGGATGTGCGCAAGCAACGGGCGGACTCGAGTGACAAGAAGCCGAAACTCTCGACTCCTGTCGCGCGTGCCTTTGATCGCAGTAAGGGCAAGGAGCTGGATACGAAACAAAAGAAGATCCTGCTTGATCACTACCGCACCACCATTCCCGAGCTAAAGGAAGTGCATGTGAAGCTCAACCAGTTGCGCGCTGAAGAGACCCAATTGAACAATCAGATCCGCACCACACTGCCGAGTGTCTCGACCAATCCACGTGTCATCCGCCTGCTACCACGCGGTGACTGGACGAATAAATCCGGCGAGGTCATGCAGGCCGCGGTGCCTAAATTCCTCACCGTAGCGGTGCCTGCGCCAAAGCCGGAGAAACCGGGCGAGCGACTCACCCGGATGGATCTGGCGAAATGGATCGCCACTGAGGAGAATCCACTAACCGCACGTGCCTATGTGAACCGCGTATGGGCGCTGTTTTTTGGCGAGGGGCTGTCCCGTGATCTGCAGGATCTGGGTAATCAGGGTCAGTGGCCGACTCACCCAGCGCTGCTGGATTGGCTGGCAGTGGAGTTCGTCGAAGCCGGCTGGGATGTGAAGCATCTGGTCAAGACCATCGTCACCTCCAAGGCGTATCAGCAGTCCTCGAATGTCTCATCCGATCTGATGGAGCTGGACCCTTACAATACTTTCTACGCCCGGCAGAATCCGCGTCGTCTCCCGGCTGAGTTCGTGCGGGACAATGCACTCGCCGTTTCCGGTCTCCTCAACCCGAAACTCGGAGGTGGCTCCGCGCGCCCCTATCAACCCGCCGGATACTACGCGCAGATGAATTTCCCGAAGCGCAAATACACCCATGACACGGATGACAATCAGTATCGTCGCGGTCTCTACATGCACTGGCAGCGCTCCTTCCTGCACCCGATGCTAGCAGCATTCGATGCGCCAGCACGTGAGGAATGCACGGCGGCGCGCAGTAACAGCAATACTCCGCTGCAGGCACTGAACCTTCTGAATGACCCGACCTTTGTTGAAGCGGCACGTGTGCTGGCAGAGGACCTGATGAAGAATCAGCACCCCCTCACCGACACGCTCGATACCGCCTTCCAGCGCATTCTCTCCCGCGCGCCAAGCGGAGAGGAGAGAGCGCTCCTAACACAACTCTACGAAAAGCAACTGAAGCGCTACGGTGAATCACCGGAAGATGCTGCCAAGCTGTTGGGAATCGGTCTGAAGCCTGCGACGGACGCTAAGGATCCCGCCGCGCTGGCCGCCATGACGGCAGTGACCCGCGCGCTGTTGAACCTCCACGAAACCATCACCCGCTACTGAGCACCGATCACGAATATCGATCCTCTATCAGAATACAGCACCCAGTTTTCCCATGACGACAGAAGAACACATCGCCAAGTGCATCAACCGCCGGGCCTTTTTAAGGAACTCATCGTACTCCGTGGGTGGCGCCGCGCTGGCATCCATGCTCACCAACGAGATGCAGGGCGCAGAGCAGTGGAAGGGCGTCCTCGGTGAGACACGACACGTCGCGCCGAAAGCCAAGCGGGTGATCCACCTCTGCATGGCAGGCGGGCCGTCGCACTTCGAGACGCTCGACTACAAGCCGGAGCTGGCGAAGCTCGATGGCAAGGCGATGCCGACCTCCTTCACAAAGGGGCAACAGCTCGCACAGCTGCAAGGAAATAGCGCGCTGAAGTGCCTCGGGCCGCAGTATGAATTCAAGCCCTACGGGGAGTGCGGACGCATGATGTCCACGGCCTTCCCGAATATCGGCTCCATCGCCGATGAGATCGCGGTGATCAACTCGATGCATACCGAACAGATCAACCACGACCCGGCGCACACCTTCATGAATACCGGCTCGATCATTCCGGGGCGCCCCTCCATGGGCTCTTGGCTGCTCTACGGCTTGGGTGCGGAAACCGATGATCTGCCCGGCTACGTGGTGATGACCTCGTCAGGTGGTGGCCAGGATCAGCCCATCGCCTCCCGCCAGTGGCACAGCGGATTCCTTCCCTCGAAGCTCCAGGGTGTGCAGTTCAACTCAAAAGGAGACCCCGTTCACTACGTGAACAATCCCGCCGGAGTCTCGCGCAATGATCAGCGCGAACTCCTCGAAACGATCAACGGTCTGAATGGATTGTTAGGCAAACGCCAGAACGATCCGGAAATCGCGACACGCATTGCCCAGTATGAAATGGCATTCAAGATGCAGACCTCGGTGCCAGGACTGATGGATGTTTCCGAAGAGCCTCAGGAGGTGCTGGAAAGCTACGGTGCCACACCGGGCGATGGTTCATTCGCCTCGAACTGCCTGCTGGCCCGGCGCCTCGCCGAGCGCGGCGTACGTTTCATCCAACTCTACCACCGCGGCTGGGACCACCACGGCGGCGTGAAGAACGGCATCCAGACCGTCTCCGGCCATATTGACCAAGCCACCGCCGCCCTCGTGAAAGATCTCAAGGAACGCGGCATGCTCGACGATACGCTGATCATCTGGGGCGGCGAATTCGGCCGCACACCGATGGCTCAAGGCAGCGGGCGCGACCACCACATCCAGGCCTTCTCGCTGTGGATGGCCGGTGGGGGGATCAAAGGAGGCACCACTTGGGGTTCCACTGATGAATTGGGCTACGCGGTCGCCGTGGATGGTGTGTCCGTTCACGATCTCCACGCCACCATGCTGCACCAACTCGGCATCGATCACGAACGCCTCACCTACCGCTTCCAGGGTCTGAACTTCAAGCTCACCGGCGTCGAGAGCGCACGCGTGATCCGAGAGGTAATTGCCTAGCAGCAAGATACAGCTCACCTGCGTCGGCGGGCATCTCATGGGAATGCTGGCCCTGCCGCCCTCTAGGGCTACTTCGGCTTAATCAACAGCACCTCTCCCGGCGTGATCCATTGCTTTCTAAGGTCGATCCGGAACCAACCATCACTGTTTTTCTTATGCATCCGGACTGGCGAGCGCTTGCCGAATTGCTTCAGGTCATATTGCGCCCAGGTCTTGCCGAGGTCTGGCGAAAAGATGATCCCAGTATGGTACGGCGATGCGGGTGCATAGTGCGCCGAAAGAATCACGCCGTCATCGATGATCATGTTGGCGGACTCGTATTCCGGATTGAATAGCAGTGTATGCTTCGCTATATCGGCGAGGTCTTTTGGATCACAGCGAAAAATACCCCGGTCGTGCTTGCGCCCCGGCGGCAACCCACCGTTGGCGTCCGCAGCAAAGTAGAGCTGCCCATCGACAAAATTGATACCGCCCGATTTATAACGTGACGTCTGACTACCTGAGACAACCACCTTCCAGTCCCAAGCATCATCTTTTGCGTTGTAGGTGCCGCGTAGCCAGTGACACTCGAGTCCTTGGCTGCCCCCGTCATGGTCGCCGGTGCAGGCATAGAATGCACTTTCGGTCGGGTTGAAGGTGACACAGTGAATGTGCCTGCAGGTGATGGGATTGCCTGGATCACCAAGCAGCGTTCCACCGTCGGTATAGCGGCGACCTTGCCCAAAGGAGTAGGCGATCTTCACCGTCTGTCCCTGATCAGTCGAAAAGTAGATATTTAACGGAACCGCGCCGCCGAGGACGTTGCCGTAATTGCCCCACACCAACATTTCCTTGCCGTCGACATCGAACGTGTGGGTCGCGTCGAGGGAATGAAAATACCAGCCAGGTCGGGCCGGATTTCGCGGGTCGTGTGGAAGATAGTCGCTGCCGTCCCGGGCTTTGACGGTAATCTCTTGGTGCGTTCTGAGATTGTCCGTGCTCAGAAACAGTTTGTTCAGCGTCGCAAAGAGGACGTTTCCGTTCTTGAGGATGCAACTGAACGTGATGTTCTGCGCCTCGCCAAATTTTCCCTCATGTGGCCAAGTCTTGCCGTTATCTTCCGAAAGAAAGATCATCCCATCGTTGAAACCGAAGGCTTTGTTGTCGCGCTGCGAGTGTAGGAATGGTGATTGCCGCGCGAGGCGATACCAGAAGTGTTCGGTCTCGCCTTGTGCTGGTAGTTCTGCCAACGCTAAAACATTTAAGGGGCGGAGGCCAGCCATCGCACCGAGACCGGCGATTGCCCCACCTACGATTATGCGGCGGCGGCTCATGTCAGAGTTCATCGATCGATCCATGATGAACCTACTCAGCATTTTTGTAGGCGCGCTACTAGTTTCTGCCATTAACGCAAGGGGC
>JBLHKE010000205.1:0-10967 GCA_047619485.1 Verrucomicrobiales bacterium
GCGGGGATTTTATCAAGCTCCAGCCCGCATGAGGTTTTCGGAGGTGCCCTTAGGGCTTGTCAGTAAATAACTCCTACAATCTGCTGGTTATTTTGGCCATCACCGGCGTTAGCTTCCAACTCAAATAGCCCGCTATAATCGCTGAAATCTGCCTTGGTACTGGCTAAAATTTCTGCGCATCTTTGCATGACTTATTTCCTGACAACCCCTTAAACCCGCGTTGGGCGAGATGCCGCAACGCTACGATTGATGAAGGCTAAACAACAGGTGCTCGCGCTGGCGGCGGAACTCGGGTTCGACGAGTGCCGCATCGCGCTGGCCAACGAGGCGACGCACGCCGCGGTGTTCGACGAATGGATCGCCGCTGGCACATACGGCGACATGGACTGGATGGCGAAAACTCCGGAGCGCCGCCGCGATCCGCGCGTCGTGTTGCCGGGTGCTAAATCGGTGATCGTTTTAGCATTGAACTATTTTCAAGAACGCCCCGAGGCGGAGGCGGGCGGCGCGCGTGGCAAGATCGCACGCTACGCGTGGGGCGATGACTACCATGATGTGATCGAGAAGCGCCTGAAGCGCTTCTGCGCCGAGCTCGAGTCGCGCTTCGCTGGCACCCACCGGCGCTACGTCGACTACGGTCCGGTGCTAGAGCGGGATTTTGCCAGCGACGCGGGCGTCGGCTGGAACGGCAAGAGCACGGTGCAGATCCACCGCAAGTTAGGCACGTGGTTCTTTCTCGCCGAGATCATCAGCACGCTCGAACTCGAGCCGGACTCGCGCTCACCAGACCACTGCGGCAAGTGCACCGCGTGCATCGATGCCTGCCCGACACAGGCGATCACCGCGCCGCGCCGCATGGACGCGCTGCGCTGCATCTCCTACTGGACGATCGAGAACAAGGGTGCGATCCCGGAGGAATTCCGGCGCCCGATGGGGGATCGCATTTTCGGCTGTGACGATTGCCTCGACGCCTGCCCGTGGAATCGCTTCGCGCAGCAGTCGAAAGAGAACGCCTTCACCGCGCGTGACTACGTCTCCGGGATGGCCTTACGCGAGTTCCTGCGCCTCGACGATGCACAATTCCGTGAGCTGTTCCGCAAATCCCCAGTCAAACGCATCAAGCGTGAGCGGTTTTTGCGCAACGTCTGCGTCGCGTTGGGGAATGTCGGGGATGTGGATGATCTCGAAGATCTCGAACGCGCCACGTCCGATCCAGACCCGCTGGTGTCAGAGCACGCGCACTGGGCGATCGCTGAGATCGGTTCGCGCGGTTGAGTGCCGGCGCAGATTCGGGGAGTTCGTATGGCCTACAATGATCGCGCCCAAATGATTGAGAGCTGAAAGAAAAGGTTGGGTGACCCAGCCGCCAAACTCTCAAACGACACCCCCCGGAATCGGAAGCAGTTCGGGTTGGCTAGGTCACCCACACCACAGGTTCGCTGTGGTTGCAAATAAGGGGAGCAGGTGGCGTGCCAGTCTTCTGCATTGAACGGAATATAGGCAAGTGTCTGACCCATAGAAGCTCATAGAAGCTTTCACTTAGTCAGCAGATGCCAACTCAGCAAAAACGCATCGCACTGCCCCTCACGAGTGATGCGTTCCTCTCACCATTGGAAGACTTGGAGAAGGCACCGATCACCAAGCCCGTAACGATTAAGTTGAACAAATTCGTCACTTTCCAAACCGGGTATGAATCTACAAGTGACTCATTATCAGTCGATTTCACCAATCAATTGGTTCCGACTTATCAAAAACTACGGTTTTATTAAAATTCTGCTTTTCATAAATAATATCTAGCTATATTGCTAGAGAACTTTTACGGAATTTATGATTACTGACCCAACTACTCTTCTTGCGCTGGCTCTCTGTGTTGGCATCCTTGGCCTCATCGTGTTGATTTTGCCGCTCCTCATCCTTTTCTGGTCGCAGATGGAGCCGCAGCTTGTCGCGCTTGTCAGTTCTGGTGGGTCGGAGGCCGATGACGAATACCAAACGCAGTCGGTGTTGCCTCGATTGATGAAATCTTTCGGGCACATGGCCGAGATCGAGCAGGAGAAGCAGGCAATAAGTCCGGCTCGCAGGGCGCCAGCGAAGTCGAATTCGCGCAAGCCAGCTACGACGGCGCGCTCGCAGGCCACCACGACTAGCAAGACCGTGAAAGCGGCTCCTGCCATGGCGAAAGCGAAGGCTCCCGCAAACGCCAAGCCCAAGGTTGCGGCAAAAGCCAAGCCGAAGAACGCAGCGACGGCTGCGAAGACCTCCACCAAGCTGGCGAAGGCAAGTTCCAGCGCAGCTGCCAAATCGAAGTCAGGCACCACGACCAAGTCGAAGGCGGCGACGACAGCTTCAAAAGCGACCGCGAAGACGGACAAGCCAGCTAAGGCGACAGCGAAGACGGCCAAGCCAGCAAAGGCAAAAGCGGCGGCGAAGCCAGCTGCGAAGCGCCGCACACCAGCCGGAGCGAAGCGCGACCCGATCCTCGGCATCGTCTACTCCAAGAAGCCGAAAGAGGTCGACGATCTCAAGCAGATCAAAGGTGTCGCCAAGGTGATCGAGGGTAAACTGAACCAGGCTGGCATTTTCACCTATCGCCAGATCGTCGAGTGGGATGCCGCTGCCATCAATGCATTCTCCGAGAAACTCTCCTTCAAAGGCCGTATCCGCAACGAGGAATGGCAGAAGCAGTGCGGAATGTTCCACAACGAGAAATACGGCGAGAAAATGAGCTAATATGCTGCAATCGCACAAGGAAACAGGGGCGTCTCGCCCCGTTTCGAATACCCTGAATTGATAGCGCGGCGGGACGCCCGATGTCTCTTGTTCTCGCCAGCCACTCTCCGCAATCCCACGTCGTTTCTTAGCCTTTTTTAAGTGACTAATTGAGATGGGTATCGTATCTGTCCCACTCGTGTCTCATCGGGCATCCCGCGCGGGTAGCGGGACGCTTCAGATCGTGCGCGCCGATCCTAGATGTTCAGAGTTTTCCTATCTGTCAGTGTATTTCTGCTGACGCTCGCTGCCTGTGTATGGGCGACGGTGGCGATTGTGCGCGCTCCGATCGAGAGGGATTTGACCAAGCGCTCACTAGAGGCACTCGAACCACTCAACGGGATGAGGGCGGATCACTACCAACTGGCTTTCGTCGGTCGCGACGGGCGCTTGAGCGGCGAGGTTAAGTCGCAGGAACTGAAGGAGGCCGCCGAGCAACAATTGGCAAAAATCTATGGCGCGCGGCTGGTGAGTATGGATCTCGCCGTCCGGCCGTATGACCTCCCGTGGTTGGAGGTCGAGCAGGTGGATGCTGAGACAGTCCGGATTGAGGGGCTGCTGCCCGCCGAAGGCGAGCGGATTGAAGACGGTGAGCTAATCGATGGATTGCGCGATGCCGCTGACATCGATTTCGATGTCGAATACCGCGACCGGATCGAGCCGACGCCATGGCTCGCCGCAGTGAAAGTGGTGGCCTTGGAACTGTTGCCAGTCGCAAAGGGGGGGCGCGTCGTGGTGAGGGATGGGCAGCTGTCAGTCGGCGGAGAACTGCCGGACGCGGAGACCAACGAGTTCTTTGCCGCAGCCGCCACCGAAGAGTTCGGCGATTCGATCAGCTCGCACCAGTTCGACCTCACCGTGGCTCCACCGGACGAGCCGTCGAGTTTCGAGATGTTTCCCCCGAAGGATGGAAAAATCGTCGTCGCTGGCCGCTTGGCGGATCTAGATGCCGCGCAGGCATTGTTGAGCTTGCTGCGTTCGAGCGGCGAGTGGATCATCGAAGATCAGATCGTGGTCGCGGAGAATACCACGCCAGCCCCGTGGCTCGAGCCTCTGACTTTTGTTCTGCCGAGTGTGCTTATTGAGGTCGTCTGTGCCGGGCTGAAGATCGAGGGCGATCGCCTGCGCCTCGACGGCCAGATCTCGGAGGACATGCTAGTGGCGATTAGCGACATCACTGAGCAGAATTTCCCACAGGCGGAATACGAGGTGCAGAACCGCCTGCGGATGATGACGCCGCCGCGCGAGGCGATGGTCAGTATCGTGAGTTCGCCGGGCAAGGTGCAGCTGAAGGGCTTGCTGGCGGAGGATTCGCTGAAAGAGCGCGTCGTCAGCGCGGTGAAGGGGGCGATGGGCAGTGGGGAATTGCTGACGGATGAACTACAAGTCGGCCCGAACGTGCTCGAGGCCAATTGGGTCGATGCGCTGGTCAAACTCGTGCCGCCCTATGTGCAGCAGGTGAAGCGCGGTGGCCTGACGATCTACTCGAACATCCTCGCGGTCGAGGCGGTGATCGAATCGGATGCCGACCGCGATTCCATCTGGGCGATGACCGAACAGTATTTCCCTGACGATAAATACCGCCGCCTGCTCGAGCTGCGATTCCCCGAGGAGGTCGAAGGCGGGATCGCCGGGGAGGGCGAAGACCCGGAGGCCAACTAACCTTGGGATCGCTGACATTCGCATAAAATCATGGACGGATACACCTACCTCTTTCTCCAGACGGCGCCGATCATCGCGGCGGTGGCGCTGATCTTTTGCCTGATGGGGATGTTCTTCGGGGCGGCCAAATACCGCACCAAGCTGAAGGACGCCGAGGGCGCGCGCAAGGAGATGGTGGGCGAACTGTCGAAGTTGCGCAAGGGGCAGGACAAGATCTCGCGCGAGCTCGAGGTTGCGCGCAACGAGTTGCGGCAGGTGAAGCGAGGCAAGGCGAAGGCGCAGTCGAAGGATGTCGGGCGGCGTGGAGCAGCTCCCTTGGAGGCGGCGACCTCTGCCGCGCATTCAGCGTCAACCGATCTTGGGAAACTCTACGAGAGTCCGCCTGGGCAGGTCGACGATCTGAAAAAAGTGCGTGGGATCGCTAGGGTGATGGAAGAAAAGCTCAACGCGGCGGGGATTTATACCTATGGTCAGATCGCGCGCTGGTCCGACGCGGCGGCGACGGAGTTCGGTGTCAGGCTGGCTATTATCGGCAACGTCAGCCGCTACAATTGGCGCGAGCAGTGCGCGAAGTTGCACAAGGAGAAATACCGCGAGGAAGCATAGCGCGAACCACGTGGTCAGTCTTATCGGTTGAAATCGCTCAACCGGTTTCGACCGTAGGCGTTCCTATGATCCGATCCCTATTCCTCACTTGCTTTTTTACCGGTTGCGCAATCGTGCGCGCCGAACTCATCCCGGCGGAGAATTTCGTCGTCCCTAACGACCTCGAAGTCACCGTTTGGGCGAGTTCGCCGATGTTCTACAACCCGACCAACATGGATGTCGACCAGCACGGTCGTATCTGGGTGGCGGAGGCGGTGAACTACCGCAAGTTCAAGAACAAGGGCTTCGATGTGGAGTTCCCCGAGGGTGACCGTGTTGTCTGGATGCAGGACACCAATGGAGATGGTAGAGCGGACAAGTCACAGGTGTTCGTGCAGGACAAAGCTCTTGTCGCACCGCTCGGGATCTCGGTGATCGACAACCGTATCCTCGTCGCGGCGGCTCCACACATGGTGCAATACACCGACGTCGATCGGAATGGTATCTTCGATCCGAAGATCGACAAGAAGGAGCTGTGGCTCACCGGTTTCGGGGGGCAGGACCACGACCATTCCTTGCACTCGATCACGGTCGGCCCCGACGGTTGGTTCTATTTCAACGCAGGCAACGCCGGGCCGCACATCGTTACCGATAGAGGTGGCTGGACGCTGCGCGCGGGGAGTTCTTACAACGGCGGTGCGCCGAGCATGGGCAGCAACAAACCAGGGCTCATCAGCGATGATGGTCGCATGTGGGTCGGCGGAGTCGCCTTGCGCATCCGGCCAGACGGTACGAAAATGTCAGTGATCGGGCATAACTTCCGCAACAGCTACGAGCAGTGCATCACTTCCTTCGGCGATGTCTTCCAGAACGACAACGACGACCCGCCAGCCTGTCGCACGACGTGGTTGATGGAGTATGGCAACCTCGGATTCGCCTCGGCT
Source organism: Verrucomicrobiales bacterium (assembly GCA_047619485.1). Lineage (GTDB taxonomy): Bacteria > Verrucomicrobiota > Verrucomicrobiia > Verrucomicrobiales > DEV007 > JBLHKE01. The sequence goes on from JBLHKE010000205.1 coordinate 5,961, forward strand.
GATGGCACGCGTACCTGGCGCGGTGACCAGCAACCGGGTCAGCCCGTGCCGGTCGCCGAATGGCGCCAGGAAGATCCGGGCACCATCCCTGCCGGCGATGTCTACGGCAACGGGGCGCCCACCGGGATCTGTTTTTACGAGAACGGCGCGCTGCCAGCGAAGTACCGCGGTCTGTTATTGAGTGCGGAGTCGGCCGGACGCGTGATCTACGGATACTTCCCGAAACCGGAGGGCGCGGGGTTCGAACTCGAGCGTTTCGATTTCATGAAGCCGAAGAAAGGCAGCAAGAAAGAAAGCTGGTTCCGCCCGGCCGATGTGATGGTCGGTGCCGATGGTGCGATCTATGTTGCCGACTGGTACGACCCGGGCGTCGGAGGCCACCGGATGCAGGACAAGGGCGCCAACGGCACGATCTACCGCATTGCCCCAAAGGGCTTCAAGCCGGTCAATCCGAAGTTCGATCTCCAGACAAGCGCTGGTCAACTCGCAGCGCTAGGCAGTCCAGCCTGCAACGTGCGCGACCTCGGATTTAGTGGACTGCTTCCAAAAGTGGACGTGGTGGAGTTTCCGATGGGTAGCGAAAATCCTTACGTGAGAGCGCGCAGCGTTTGGCTGATGGCAAACAGGAAAGACCCGAGTGCCGTCGAGAAAATTCTCACTGAGGATGTCGATCCCCAGAACAGAATCATGGCGTTTCGCGCCCTGCGCCGGGCAGGCCGAGATGTCTTGAAATACGCCCAGCTAGTGGCTGGAGACAAGTCGTCTGCCGTCCGCCGCGAGATCTTGCTGGCGCTCCGTGATGTGCCTTTCGCGAAGAAGGCGGCCATCCTGCAAGAACTCGCCGCTGGCTACGACGGCAGCGATCGATGGTACCTTGAGGCGCTTGGCACAGCGTGCGAAAACCACGAGACGGAGTTCTACAAAACCTATGCAGCCAGCCGCGAGAAAAACCCGCTGAAGTGGAACCAGGAGCAGGCTGGGATTGCGTGGCGCATGCATCTTGTTTCTGCCGCCGCCGATTTTCTGAAGCGTGCGATGTCGACGGAGTTACCAGAATCGGCGCGTAGACAAGCGATCATTGGCATCGCATTCATCAAACACAAGAGTGCTGCTGAAGCGATGGCGAAGATTGCGAACGAGGGACCTGCGGATCTCAAGGAATATGCCAACTGGTGGGGGCACCACCGCAATGATAACGATTGGAAGTCGTTCGATATCATCAGTTTGTTCCCGCGCCCGGCGATTGTGGTGAACCCGAAAAAGAAAAATGGCAAGCCGCGCAAGAACAACATCAAGATCGCTGGTGAAAAGATGTTCTCTAGCCCGGTGGTGCGCGGGAAGCAGATCGCCGACATCGAAGTGGATATCAGCGGTGTCTCGCGATTGTTCCTGGTGACCAATGATGCCGGAGACGGTATCAGCTCGGACTGGGGCAACTGGATCGAGCCGCGCCTGATCGACTCGTCGGGCAATCAGACGAAGCTCACTGACATTGTCTGGTCTGCTGCCGGGAGTGATTGGGGATCCGTCAATGTGAACCAGAACGCGATTGGTGGAGCGATGAAGGTCGGCGGGAAGCGCATCGCTTTTGGGATCGGCACCCACGCCAGCGCGACCATTCGCTACGACATTGCCGGTCGCGGGTTTGTGAAGCTGGTGGCGAAGGGCGGGATCGAAGACGCGAAGGCGTCCTCGGGCAGCGTCCGTTTCGAAGTGCACGCCGTGAAGGCGAGAAAGGCCGGGGCGCTCGATGCGAAGAAGATTGCCAAGATAAAGGGTGACGCCGCCTCAGGCAAAAAACTCTACGCTGGTGCGGCCACCTGTTTTGCCTGCCACAAGCACGGTAACCTCGGTGCGGACATCGGACCCGACCTGAGCGCGATCGGGCAGAAGTTCGGCCGTGAGGTGATCCTCGAGAACATCCTCGACCCGAGTGCGTCGATCGCCCTCGGTTACGAGACGATGATCATCGAGACAACGGCGGGCGTCACGCACTCTGGTTTTCTGGTGGCCGATGCCGATCCGGTGATCCTCAAAGATATCGCTGGCCAGCCACACCGTATCGCGAGGAAAGACATCAAGTCGCGCGAGCAGCAAAAGGCTTCCATCATGCCACCCGCAGGCGCGCTGGGTCTGAACGAGCAGCAGCTCGCGGACCTGCTAGCGTTCCTGATGGGAGAGTAGTCGCGGTGGCTTCTCGATTGCAGGCTGGTCACTGATCTCCCTTTGGGGTTCGGTGTTGGTCTCGAATAGGTTCTCGGCGGCTGTGTTTCGAGGCGGCGCATGACAATCTCGTTGATGCGCGCGTCAACCGCTCTAAACTCGTGCGAGATGCCAGCTATCAGATCTACCTACGACGTCGCAATCATTGGGAGCGGCCATAATGGCCTGGTGGCCGCTTGCTATCTTGCGCGCGCCGGTCTCTCGGTGCTGGTGCTGGAAAGCGATGACGAGATCGGTGGTGCGACGCGTTCGAAGCGGGTCTTCGATGGGGTGGATGCCAAGCTATCGGTCTACTCATACCTCGTCAGTCTGTTTCCCGACAAGATCATCTCGGACCTCGGCATCGACTTGCAGCTACGCTCACGTCGGACGTCATCTTGGACACCTGCGGTTAAAAATGGGATCTCGCGCGAGCTTCTAATCCGCAACGGTGATTCGGCCGGAAATCGCCAGGCGTTTCAGAAGTTGACCGGTGGTGATAGCGACTACCGCGGGTACCTCAAACTCCAAGAGATGCAGGAGAAGCTGGCAGAGGTGGTGTGGCCCAGCTTGGTCGAGCCGCTGGTGACTCGGAAGGAGATGCGCGGCCGTCTAGATGCTGCCGGGGAGGCGGCCTGGCAATCGCTGATCGAAGAGCCTCTCGGCAACGTGATCGAGCGTCTGGTTTCGGATGACCTGATTCGCGGAATCCTATTCACCGACGGCAGGATCGGCCTGTCGACCTATCCGGACGATCCGTCCCTGTTGCAGAATCGGTCGTTCCTCTATCACGTCATCGGTCGTGGGACGGGAGAGTGGCAGGTGCCGGTTGGCGGGATGGGCGCATTGGTAGATGAGCTGATGCGGGTCGCCAATGCGACTGGCAACGTGAACTTCAAGACCGGTGCCAAGGTCACTGGTGTGAATCCTGATGGCGATCAGAGTTCGCTGACGTTCGAGGTCGGTGAGGCCTCGCACGTGATCGATGCTAGCTTTATTCTCTGCAATGCATCTGCTCAGGTGCTTGAGGGATTGATTGGCGATCCAGGCGCGATTGCTGCGGCTCCGATCGAGGGGGCCGGTTTTAAGATCAATATGTTGCTAGAGAGGTTGCCGAAATTGCGCACGGATATTGCAGCGGAAGAGGCGTTCGCCGGGACCGTGCACATTGACGAGGGCTACGAGCAGATGATTGACAGCTATCGTGATAGTATGGCGGGCAAGGTTCCCGAAAAGCCACCGGGCGAAATCTATTGTCACACGCTCACTGACAAATCTATCCTTTCTGATGAACTCAACCGGCGTGGGTTTCAAACCCTCACCTTGTTCGGGCTAGATATGCCGTATCGTCTGTTCGAGAACGACAATGAGGGGGTCAGGGAGCGGGTGGTGGAGAAGTATCTCGCGGGGATCAACCAGTTCCTCGAGGAACCGATCGAGAGCTGTCTGGCGTCAGATGCGAGTGGTGCTCCCTGTGTCGATGCGATGAGCCCGGTGGATCTTGAGGAGAAAATTCATTTGCCGAAGGGGAACATCTTCCACGGGAATCTAACCTGGCCGTTTGTGGAGGATGATGAAGAGGCCGGCGAGTGGGGGGTCGAGACCAAATACAAACACGTTTACCTATGTGGCTCGGCAGCCAAGCGCGGTGGCGCGGTGAGCGGGATCCCCGGTCACAATGCCGCGATGAAAGTAATTGAGATGATCGGACGTCGCCGCTTGTAGAAGTCCGTTGTAGTTCGACCTGAATTACTCGGACTCGCTTGCCAACTGGCTGCCAGCGCCACCAAAAACGCGCGCCTTGGTGTAGTAAATCCGCATGAGGTTGCGCATCGCACCCTGCGGGGGGGAGCAACAACCCAAGTCTCATGCCAAGGAGCATGGGCGTCTCGCTCCGTCTCGGATAGCGTCGAACCTGTAGTGGGGGCGAGACGCCCCAGACCCGTCGTAGTCTGCTACTTGATGAGCTTCAGTGAAAGTGGGTATTGCCAGAATTCTCCGTTGTTCGCCTTGATGCCGCCGATGATGGCGAAGACAACACCTGCAATACCTAGCACCGGCATCAGGAGCGCACCGATGACGATGATCGTAAGAACCATGAGAATGGAGCCATAAATTAGCGCTGAGATTACCCAATTGGTTACCATCTTTCCATGCCGATCGATGATTGGTGATTCATCCTTCTTCATTTGCCAGAGAACGATAGGAATGATGAGGCCAGCGAATGGGATAAGCTGGCTGAGGTGGATAAACATGCACCATTGGTTGACATCTGTGCTGCCGTTGGACGTTTGGATCTCACGGTCAGCATGCGCCCCGCTGGTATCCATGCTGCCTTCCAGCAGCCGGGCTTTTGCTTGGGCGAATTCCTCCTCGGACATGACGCCTTCAGCTTTCAGTTTGCCTAATTTCTCCAGTTCATCCGAAATACTCATAAATCATCCTCGCCATAGACGAGGAGTTTGGCAATCGTGAAGATCTCAGTTTGGGCGGTTTTGCTACTGATCCCAGAGTTTGTATGGATCATCGAGACGCTGCATCTCGCCCTTGAGTAAATCCTCGAGCTGTCTGCGCTTGTTGGCGTGGGAGGGGTCTTCGGCGAGGTCGTGTTTGAGGAACTCGTGTGGATTCTCTTTGAGGTTGAAAAGCTGGGTCTCGCGCACGGTGCCGTCCATCACATCGTATTTGATCAGTTTCCAGTCGCCATGTTTCACGCAGCGCATGCCGGGCTTCGTGCCCCCGCAGTAGACGCCGTAGAGCAGTTGGCGAATACTGTCCTGTTTCCCGTCGAGCACCGGTTTGAAG
>JBLHKE010000206.1:0-10952 GCA_047619485.1 Verrucomicrobiales bacterium
AATAAGAAGAAGAACGACGATGGAAGCGTCACCTTGTACTTCGGCCCGAAGGCCCCTGAAGGGCTTGAGGATTACTGGATCCCAACGGCAGGAAAGAGGCCTACTCTGTATGTTCGCTTCTATGGCCCTACCGATGCTTTTTTCGACAAAACGTTCAAGATGCCGGACCTAGAGTTGGTCAAGTAAACAACGAATATGAAAACGACAATGAAAACGACAATGAAACGACAACGAACCCTACAAGCCCTGTTTGCCGCAGGAATTTCAATCTCTGCCCTGGCGACAGCTCATGCTGCGGAGGCCCCCAAGGTCACGGCCAACAACTACGTCCGTGCCGAGTCGGACATTCAGATGATCGGCTACGTCGAGAGCTACAAGAACTTTGGAAAGTTCGAGCATTTCCGGAAGCCCTACGACGTTGATAACCAGGTGACCGTTCGGGGCAACCGGGACACCCTCTACTCGTTTGGGGTGTTTGACCTGAGGTCTCCGCTCACGGTCACGCTTCCGGAAACCGAAGGGCGCTATCAATCCTTGATGATCGTGAGCCAGGATCATTCGATCTGGGGGCTCTACGGCCCGAAGACAGGTGTCCTGACCGAGGAGAAGGTGGGAACGCGCTTTGTGTGTCTGGTCATGCGGACCTTCATGGATCCGAACGATGAGAAGGACGTGAAGGCGGCGCACTTGCTCCAGGATGCGGTCAGCGTCAAGCAGGCTGATATCGGAAAATTCGAACTGCCCGCTTGGAATAAGGAGGAAGTGGAGAAGATGCGAGCCACGATCAATGTGGTTGCCTCCACGGTCACGGATGCGGGAAAGATGTTCGGCAAGAAAGAGGAACTGGATCAGGTCTACTGGTTGCTGGGCGCTGCTCTCGGTTGGGGCGGGTTGCCGGCAGAGGCTGCCAGTTATGTGAATGTCGTCCCCGAAAAGAACGATGGGAAGACCGCCTACACCCTCACCGCGAAAGACGTCCCGGTGGACGCCTTCTGGTCCGTGACCCTCTACGACGATGAGGGCTGGATACCGCTCAACGAGTACAAGGCCTACTCGTTCAACAACGTCACCGCCAAGAAGGACAAGGACGGCAGCATCACCATTCACTTCGGCGGCGATCCCAAGGCGGACAACTTCCTGCCGATCGAGAAGGGCTGGAACTACATCGTGAGGCTCTACCGGCCGAAGAAGGAGATCCTCGACGGCACCTGGAAGTTCCCGACTCCGGTCGAGGCAAAGTAGACCCATTCCAGCCTTAGAACCGAGAGCCACCGAAGCATGGAGACCAATCAGTCAACTACATTCCAGATGATCGGACGACCAAGCCAATGAGACTCAAACTGATTGCCCTACTCCCGCTCGTTGCGCTGTGGTCTTGCTCCGCTCCCGGAGTCAAGGAACTCACGAAACCGATCGCCGATTCAAAGATCGCGCAGGTGCTGGTCTCGGGAGATCACCTCACGCCCGAACTCCGCGCCTACCTGGAGCAGAAGGGACTTGATCGTGCCTATCGACGCTCACCGGGTGACGCCGTGCGGACTTTATCAAGCCGGCTCCGGACCCGACCATCGGATGACGCCCGCACTGCCTTGGCACAACTTTGTGCAAAGACCGGTGAGAAGTTGAGGCGCACGAGTCCGGAGGAGGCGATCGGGTTCTATTTGAAGGCTGCCAGCCTGTCCTTTGACGACGCGGTCGCGACCGCGGACCAGTCTGATGAGAACCCGATGCGAATCGTCTACAATCATTCGTCGAGGAGCGCGAGTCGGCTGTTGTTCGACGCAGGCTCCCTTTCGAAAAGCTCGGTGACTGTCCAGGGGCCGGAGACGGTCTACACGGTTCGCGTGAATCAAAAGCGGGCTGGCATGGTCTCGCCCTCCTTTGTCGATACGCTCATTCCCGCGGACTATCTGGAGTTCAAAGGACTCGATGACCTGACCAGGATCAGACATGAGGGAGTTGGCGGGCGCTTGGTCGGCCACCGCAAAGGCAGCGCGGAGCGACAAGTAACCGAGCCGCTCTTGCATCCCGACTCCGGGATGTCGATCCCGCTCACCGCCACCCTCGAGTTTGGCGATCGCGGAGAATCCGAACTGGTCACTCTGTCGCTTCACGACACCTTGCTCGTTCAGGAAGCTTCGCTCGGCGGCTCGCGAGTCCCCTTGGCGACCGACCTGACCGCTCCGCTGGCGATCATCCACAACTACTCGGAACGGGGCAACGTCGGCCTCAAGAACATGATGAAGCCTCTGCGGGCGAAAGCGCGCACGGGACTCTACCTAATGGAGCCGTTCCGGTCCGACGAGATTCCAATCATCTTTGTTCACGGTTTGAAGTCGACCCCGGACATCTGGCTTGAATCCCTGAACAAGCTGCGCGCGGATCCGCTCGTTCGGGACCGCTTTCAGCTCCTGGTATTTTCGTATCCGTCAGGGTTCCCAATCGGTGTCAACGCAGCGACCCTCCGCAAGCATCTCCACGAGTTTCGCGAACGCTATGATCCACGTGGCACCAACCCGGCGATGCGAAAGATGGTTCTTATCGGCCACAGCATGGGGGGGATTCTGAGTAACTATCAAATCCGCGATAGCGAACAGATCGTTCACGACAAATTGTTTGATCGTCCACTCGACGAAACCAATCTAACCGACGCGCAGAAAGCCGTTTTCAGGCCGGTGGTCAATTTTGAGGCCAATCCAGATATCGGGCGCGTCATCTTTGTCGCCTCGCCGCACGGAGGCAGTGATCTCGCGCTAGGGACGGTCGGAGCGATTGGAACCAAGATTGTCCGGCTTCCGCTCAAAACACTAATCCTCACCCAGCAGACGAACACGATCGAGGGCATGACCGAAGCTGGACATGCTCTGATGAAATCCAAGCTCACCAGCGTGCATAGTTTGCGCCCAGATAACCTGGGGCTGAAGACCGTCTGGGAGTTGCCCAATCCTCACAAGGTGCCGGTGCACTCGATCATTGCTCGGGAGAAAGCCAGTGGCAGCCTGCAGGAAAGCTCGGACGGCGTCGTGGCCTACACGAGTTCTCACGTTGAAAGCGCTGCCTCCGAGAAAGTCGTTGTCGGAGAAGATCACAATTCCGTTACGACATCGGACGAAGCCATCAAAGAGCTGAGGAGGATCCTCTATCTACATATTGGTCGAAATCTTTGACTGATCGATCCAGCTCGTTAATTAGACAATGAAAACAACCAACCATCTTCGGGCTCGCCGCCCGCTCCTTCTGCTGCTGGCCTGCGGGTTGTTTGCGGTCATTGGAATGGGGGCGCTCAGAGCTCAGAACTCCGGGGCGGCACCGGATTCGGAAGTGACGACGGTAGCGAGCGTGGCTGACATCGAGGCATTATTAGCGGCGCTCGAGAGCAACGAAGAATTGGCGGCCTCGGCTAAGGATACGATCGGGGCGAGGTACACGCTGGCGATCAAGAACCTGAAGAACGCTGAGGGGAGGGCGGCCAAGGCAACTGCATTTCGAGATTCGATCCAGACCGCCCCCGATGAAACCATCGCCCTTACGGCGCAGCTCCAAGCGCTCCCGGCGCCCGAGGATGTGGCAAACGAAGTGTCGATCCAAGGTCTCGCCGATCCACAGAGACTCATCATCTCGCGCCGCTCGCAGTTGGAAGACCGACGCGCTCAGCTCGCCGATGCTGAACGCCAACTGGTGGGCGTCGGAGAGCGCTCCAAGGAGATCGACGCCCGTTTGCCGATCGCGCGCAACGAACGGAGAAATTCCGAGACCAAACTCACGGCTCCGGAGATCGCTAATGCCACGTCGACCCAGCAGGTCGCCGATCGCCTGGTTGTGCTGTCAAAGCGCGAGGCTCTCAGCGCCGAAATTGAAATGCTCAGGCAAGAGCAGCTAACAATCGACCTTCAAGAGAACACGGCTCTTGCGCGGCGCGACTTGTTGGAGCGGCAGCTCGAAAACGACGGTGCTTCGCTCAAGGCACTGGAGGCACTGGCAAGCCAAAGGCAGTTGACTGAGGCAAACACGCTCGCCGAGCGGATCGCTGCGGCGTTGACCGTGGCAGACTCTGAGCGTGGCGACGAAGCGGTTGCCGCACTTGCTGCCGAGATGCAGCAGCTGTCTCAGGACAATATCGCAGCAGTGAAACAGATCATGGAGATCAATGAGACCTTCGATGATGTCACTGCGAAGCTGACCCAGCTCAGCAGCGAATTTGAGCGCATCAAGGAAAAGCTGAAGTTAGGGGGGCTTGAAGGGACGTTTGGGCAGGTGCTCGCAGGGCAGCGGCGTCGGTTGCCCAGCCCTCACTCATTCGACTACGCGCTGGAGGAGCGCCGGGCGACGCTCCTCGAGGTGCGGTTGGAACTGGGCCGAGCAGAGCGTAAGCTCAAGAAGCAGCCAGCTCTGCAGAAGAGCTTCGCCGAAAGCTCGCCTGCCGCTGTAACCCAGCTGGTGGAACTGCGTGGCGAAGTGTTGGGAAAACTCCGCACCGAGTATCGAACCTTGGTGCGAGGCTTGTCGAGGCTCGACGCCGAAGAGCGCTCTTACCGCGACAAGATTGTCGATGTGCGAGATTTCCTCGCGGAAAAGGAAGTTCTAACGAGAAGCTCCGCGCCGCTCAGCCCTAGATCCTTCAAAGACCTACCCGCAGGAGTGCAATGGCTCGTCGGTCCCGAGCGTTGGCGGGAACTCGGCCGAGCCTCGATTGGGATCTTTCAACGCAACCCCACGCTCAGTGTTTTCATTGCCATCGTGGTGATTGCATTGGTGGCAATGCGGCGCCGCCTTATCAGGACGATCACCGAGTCGGGTATTCAGACCAAGCGGATTTCGACAGATCGCTATGCGCACACGTTCAAGGCGGTCGTGGCGACTGGCCTGCTCACATTACCAGTGCCCATCGTGCTCGGATTTGTAGCCTGGGCCTTGGTGAGAGATCCCAACGGGTCGGACTGGCTGCGTGGCTTCAGTCGCGGGCTCTATTGGTCGGCCTTCATCGTCGCGGGTTCATGGTTCTTGGTTTCGGCATGCCGCCGGGGAGGTCTGGGAGTCGCCCATTTCAGGTGGAACGAGGAAGGCGCCATCAGGGTGCGCCGGGCACTCTGGCAAAGCATGGCGGTCTACTTGCCCGGCCTCGTCATCATCTCCAGCTTGCTTTTCGAAAATTCGTCGCAGCACTTCGATGGCGTCGGCCGGATCGCACTGAGTCTCGCCCATCTTTGGATGGCCTTCGTCCTAGGCAAACTCCTCAGCCCGTCTCGCGGTATCGTCGCAGGTATCATCAAGAAACATCCGCGGCGACTCGTAGCAATCCTGCGCTACGTCTGGTATCCGGTGGTGCTGATCTTCCCTCTCGCACTGGTGGTGCTGGCGTGCCTTGGATATGTGCTGACGGCGCTCATCTTGAGCCTATTGGGTGTTTCAACATTGGGGCTCGTCGCGGCTGGCGTCGTCTTTTACCACCTAGTTCTCCGCTGGTTCATGATCAACGAACGCAAACTCGCGCTCGAAGAGGCCATCGAAGAACGGCGCGCCCGGCGCGAGGCTGCAGCGCAGACGGAAGAGGACGTTGTGGACGAGAGCATCGATGTCGAAGAGCCGGAACTCGACCTCGACGCCGTCGGCCAGCAAACCCGCAGCATGCTCCGCTCGTTGACCATCGTCGGCGTCGTCATTGTGATTTGGACGCTCTGGTCGGCCCAGCGAGGCTTATCCGTCCACCAGACTTTGGATCAATTCGGCATCGTCGGCGATTTCAGCCTGCTGGAGTTCGTCCAAGCCGTCTTGGTCGGGGTCACGTTCTCCGTCGTCATTCGCAACCTGCCCGGGCTCCTCGAACTCATGGGTTTGCGTGCGGCAGCCAAGGACGCGGGGACACGCTTTGCGATCGCGACTCTCTGTCAGTATGGTGTCGCCATCGTCGGGGTGGCGCTGCTCTTCAGCGTCCTCGGTCTCGACTGGTCAAGTTTCGGTTGGATCGCGACCGGGCTCAGCGTCGGGCTCGGATTCGGCATGCAGGAGATCGTTGCCAACTTCATCAGCGGCATCATCCTGCTATTCGAGCGCCCGGTCCGCGTCGGAGACGTGGTTACGCTCGACGGCGTGACGGGAACGGTGACGCGGATCCGCATGCGAGCGACCACCGTCACCAACTGGGATCGCCAGGAGTACATCGTGCCAAACAAACAGCTCGTTACTGGCACCTTCACCAACTGGACGCTGACCAGTCCCATCAACCGCATTGTCATCATTGTAGGCGTCGCGTACGGAAGCGATACCGGCAAGGCCTTGCAGATCCTTCGAGACGTGGCTCACGATCACCCCAGAATCATGGACGAACCCGCACCGGTGGTAACCTTTGATCAGTTCGCGGACAGCACGCTCAACCTCATGCTACGCTGCTACCTCCCGGATATGGACGGACGCTGGGTCACCGTCAGCGAACTCAACGAAGCCATCGACGATCGCTTCAAAAAGGCCGGGATCGAGATCGCCTTCCCGCAGCAGGATCTCCACCTGAAGAGTATCAATCCCGCCGTGGCTGAGGGCCTTAAAGGGCAACTGGCTAGCTAGAGATCTAAAGATGAGATCATTCAGTCGAACAAATAGAAAACGAAACAAACAAGAATACTTAAGATGAAAGCAAAACTAATTCTCCGTACAACCGCGATGCTCGCGGCCGCCGCATCGATGGTCAGTTGCGCGACTCTCGCGCCACCTTCGAAGCTAGAAATCGAACCGCAGGCGGATAGCTTGCTGAAGGCGATGTCCGATAAGCTCGCTGCCGCCCAGCAGTTTAGTGTCAAGGCAGTGCGCACCCTCGATCCGCAACTGGTCGAGGGGACAAACGCAAAGCTGCGCGCCAACATCGAGTTCGATGTGGCGCGCCCGAATAGGTTCCAGGGTTCCACGCGCGATTCAGAATCGACGCGCCAGCTATTCTACGACGGCAAGCAGATGGTGATCTGGGATAAAACGGCCGACGTCTACGCGACGGTCCCAGCGCCGAACTCGATCGACAAAACCATCGACCAACTCGAAGAGAAGTGGGGCGTGCAACCGCCCTTGGCCGACCTGCTGGTCTCCGATCCTTACAGTAGCCTCACCGGTGGCGAGGGAAGCGCAAAGCTGGCCGGCACTGAACGCATCAACGGAGTTGCCTGCGATCACGTCTCAGTGACGCAGCAGAATATCGACTGGGACATCTGGATCGCACAATCAGATTCGCTACCGCGCAAGTTCGTCATCACCATGAAGGATCGCCCCGGAAAGCCTCAGCTGAGTGGCGTGTTCTCAGAATGGAACTTGAACGCCATGTTCCCACCGAGCCACTTCGAGCCACGCGTCGGAAAGAACTCCACCAAGATCGAGATGATCCCGATGAACTAAGTAAACGCAGAAAAAAGCATCCCATGAAATTAATCAACATCGTAAAATTGAAGTCCATCGCGAGCGCACTTGTAGCCCTCGCGACCATCGTCACGCCGAGCACGACCGTTCTGGTCGCGGCAGCCACCACCGGCATCGTTCTCGCGAGCGCCGAACAGGCGGAAGCCCAGACGGTTCGCATGAACAACCGCCAATCGAGAAGTAGCGTCTCACGAAACACCCGCCAGACAGTGCGTCAGGTGACGCGCACTCCCGGCAATGCCGGTAGAGACATCGCCCGCAATGCGAATCAAGCTGGTCGGCAGGTCTCGCGCAACACCCGCCAGAGCGTGCGCCAGATCAGCCGTCGCCACTTCTACGCACTGCCCACTGGTTATCGCTGGGTGACGTTTGGAAAATATCGCTATTGCTACCATGGTGGGCTCCACTACTATCCCTACATGCACAGTGGCAAGACGGTCTACATCCAAGTCGACGTCAGCTCCAGCAGTCCAACACCACCGTCGTCCACCCAGGTCATCGTCAACGTCAATTAATCCAACTACCAAATATCTTATGCGAACTCTAAATATCATTCTCCTCGCCACCGTATCCGCCTCGTCCTCACTGTGGGCACAGGAAGGCTCGTCTGACGCGACCGGCACCAACCCGATCAATTTCACCAACGACCTAAGAATCTACAACGAGTATCAGTGGCTCAAACCTGGGGACGCGGGCTTGAACCTGACCACGCTCGAATACCGCACTCCGTTCGCGGATGGCAAATGGTCGTTTCGCACCCGTGTGAAGGCGACTGCTCTCGATGTGGGGGATGTGAATGAATTCGGCTTCGGCGACATGGACTTCCGCTTCCTCACCGTGCCCTACTTGAACATGGATAAGAAGATGGCCATTGCGACCGGCATCGAATTCAGTTTGCCGACGGCCAGTGACGATCTGCTCGGCAGCAACGCGATCACCGCGGGACCGCAGGTATTCGGCGTGTTCTTCAAACCCTTCGGCGGCTTCTTTGATTTGATCGCCCCAGCGTATCAGCACAAGTTCAGCATCTACGAGGACGATGATGCACCCCAAGTTCACCAGGGTCTATTCGACCTGTTCCTGCTGAAGACTTCGGCGGACAAGAGCAAGTGGGCACTGATCAATCCGCAGGCGGTGCTCGACTACGAGAATGACAAACAGTTCGCCCTCCTCGAGGCGGAGATCGGCACCATGATCGGCACCGGAGGGAAGAGCGTTTACCTGCGCCCCTCATACGGAATCGGTGACGATCGACCGTACGACTTCTCGCTCGAGGCCGGCTTCAAGCTGATCTGGTAGCGCCGTCCGAATATGTCATCCGTCCGAGAACGCCTTTAAATATTGCGACTGTTTCCCAAATAATTTGATATGAAGTTTTCACATTTTTTCCTCACGATCAGCTCGTGTGCCCTTCTGTTCAGCTCACAATCATGGGCGGGAGAATACATCGCTTCAGCTCCGGATTTGCCAAAGCAATCCCTGCTACTCGATCCGATCGACGCGCGTGGATGGGAGCTTGAGTTGGGGCTCTATGGCTGGGGTCCAGGCCTCAGTGCGGAGATCGGCAACGCCAGCCTCACGGGTCATACTGAAGTGAAATGGGGAGACTTGGGTGATCTTCTCGACGAGATCGATTTTGCCTCGCAGGGCAGAGTCGGCGTCAGGAAGGGGAAGTTCGGTGTGATCGCTGACTGGTTTTATCTGCGTATCAGCGATGAGAAGACCACGGCGGATCCGATCTTCCAGACGATCAGCTTCAAGACCGAAACGGTCATTCTCGATGCCGCGGTGACCTACCGTCTGCTCGAAGGGGAACGCGGCTATCTGGATGCGATGGCCGGTGTGCGATACTGGTATCTCGGTGAGACCGTCGGCATCAATTTGGATACGCCGGGGATCGAAAGGTTCAGTCGCAACGCCAGCCAGCGGGTCGTCGGTGAAGTCACCGATCGCGTCTCTGCGGCAGTCGCTGATGCGGTTCAGAAAGCGCGACCGATTGTCGAAGACCAGATCCGCAATGGGATCGATGATCGCACCGGTCGGGTGGTCGGTCCAGACGATCTGAATGTGGCACTCGCCGGGGGGCTCTCCACCACCAACGTCGGCCGTGAGGCAACCTCAGGACGTGGCTTTGCGCCAGGTAGTTTCGAACGCGAACGTGGTGACTTGATCAGCGCGATCATCGCCGAGCGCAAGGCAGATGCCATCAACAATGCGAGTGGAACGATCAGCTCCGTCAAGAAATCGGCACAGAAGAAACTGCAGAAGAAAGTCGCCAGCGCCCAGCGCAAGCTCGAACGCGCGATCAGCAAGAAACTCAAAAGCATCCCGACAAAAGCTCACGTCAGCAAAGAATGGGCAGATCCCTACGTTGGCTTGATCGGCAAATACGCTCTTACGGAAAAGCTCTATGTGGTCGGGCGTGGCGACATTGGTGGCTTCGGTGTTAGCTCGGACCTGACCTGGCAGGCAGTCGGTGCCGTCGGAACACAATTGAGCGAAAATATCGCCATGGAACTCGGCTACAAGCACCTCTCGGTCGACTACGATCGCGGCTTCGTCTTCGATGCCGATCTGAGCGGATTTTTCGCAGGCGTCTCAATCACCCTTAAATAACAAATATAGAAATGATTCGTTCTATCTCATCAATAATCTTTCTTGCCGCAATCGCGGCCAGCTTCACGTCCTGTGCAACCACTCCCCGTGAACGCAGCGATGACCGGCTCGACCGCCGACTCGAAGCGCGTGACGACCGCGTCGACCACTCCCTCGACCGCGTTGACAAGCGCGAAGATGCCCGCATGAATCGCTGGGAGAACCGCGAAAAGAACGCCGACGAACAGGCAGAAAAGCGCTGGGAGCGCATGATGGACTAGCCCGACGCGGCGGGGCGTTTCGCAAGGAATCGCCGAAAGGGTATGATGCGGTCGTATCGCTGGTATTCGGAAAATTGCTAGGAGTCTGTCGGACTTAGATGATTTCGAGCAAAACGTTTTAGAATTCAGTCATAATCCGCCGTCCGATGCAGGAGTATATTGGAATATTCGCCAAAGCGGAGGGTGGATTTGGGCGAATTCTAAAACGATTGTTGCCGGATCAGGTAAGTCCGACAGGCTCCTAGGAATTTGCTTTTTGCGTCAGGCGCTTAAGGGCGCCGTTGAAGGGATCGGAGATGGGGAGAAAGGGGGGTGTTCTCTTAGTTCATTGTTAGTCGCGCTCGTGCCAAGGTCTGAACTTGCCGCCGCGCATATCGACACCGTCGAGCAGCAGACCGAGTGCCTCGGAACCGAGCTTCATCTTCTTCTGCCCGCCCTCGCTCGGGGGGCGGCCAGCTGAACGTTCCCTCCTCGAGGCGCTTAGTCGCGACCCACAGGCCAGTTCCATTGAAGTAGAGTAGTTTGACGCGCGTGCGGCGGCGGTTAGTGAACAAGAAGAGCGCGTCGCGATCGAGCTTGCCGCCGAGGTGGACCAGCGCGAGTTCGCTAAGGCCTTGGAAGCTCTTGCGCATGTCCTGCGGCTCGAGGGCGACGTAGATTTTCATCGATGCAGTGCCGAGG
>JBLHKE010000207.1:0-10938 GCA_047619485.1 Verrucomicrobiales bacterium
TCTGTGGGGATGCTCATATGTTTTTAGGTAGGGGGTGATGGTTTCGCTATTAGCTTGCAAGCGGCTCGGACTGATTGGCGGCAGCTTGATGCAGCTTGATTTGGGTGAACGGGATGATCCATCCATGTTCGTTGCATGACTTGACGCAGGATCGCTGGATGGCGCGGGTCACCTGATTAAATTTCTCTGCTGCCGTGCCACTGATATCAGCGAGCAAAGCGATGTCGAGGGACGAAGCGCCTGCATTTGAGAATTCGGCGCGGACATTGATGACGTTTGCCTCGCCAACCAGATCGTTCAGATCTGCGGTGAGCTTTTTCTGTAGGATATTGGGACTCTCGACCGTCACGATCCCTTGATGAGCGTAGTCGACACCGAAGGTCTGGTTGATGCGAAATCCGCGTGAGATGTTCTCAGGGTTCTGTCCGATGAAATCGGAAGTCGAGAACGTTTTGAAAGTGCTCCCTAGCAAGACCAATTGCACCCATTCAGGGGTCTGGCGGATCACTTTGCCGTAGGTGCCGTCGGCGAGGATGACCCAATCGCCGCTCTCACAACAGAAATACGGTTCTTTGTTTTCAAATGGACGGGAACTCAGAGGGATTAGATCTCGGAGCGGCAGGCGCAACTCGCCTCCCTCGAGTGCTGGGTTGGTCAGGCGAGTGTAGACTCCGATTCTCTTCACCTCCCATGGGATGCCGTCGAAGACGAGGCGCTCACCCTCTCTCACAGATCCAAGATTTAGCATTAGTTTGACCTGGTCACCCAATTGTAGGATTGCCGTCTTGCTCGCCCAGAGGAAGCCCGCGAGTAGAATGAGCGAGAAGCCTAGCAGCATCCAATCTCCTAGTGCGTAGAGTGCCGCCAGCCCGACCGAGACCGTCAGTAGTTTTGTGACTGCGTAGAACACGACGTCGATAAGCCGTCCTGCAAAGCTGTTGCCGCGTTTTCTAAATGGACGGAATCGATCAATGCTTCGGTGTAGATAGCGTAATGAGAATAGGGCGATTGCCATGGCGGCTATCGTAATCAGGATATTCTTTCCGCGTGTTCGGAAAAAGGTGGCGATGCCCGTAGCAATGGGTTTGAGCTCGGAGGTGAGGGATGCGATCTTCGAATCGAGAGTCTGAACCTTTGCCGCAATGGTTTCTTTTTCGGTCAAGGTTGGTGAATTCTTCAACTCCTGTTGCTTTGCAGATCGGTCGGTGGTGATCGCATCGATCGGGGATTGCAGCGCGCGGATTGCGATTAACGTTTTCGGCTCGACGTGTGGGACTGTTGGAACCTCTGGATCCTGGCCGTTTGCGGAGACAAGAGAGATCGAGAGTAGGAACAGCCCGATTAAGTTTTTTTGCACGCTTACGGGTGGCTTCTTAGGCTGTGAGTATTTTTTGCATGCTCGCGAGGCCAAGCTTGCCGATCTGGTTCGCCCCCAGGAGCCGCATGGTCACTTTTTCCCCGAGGGCGGCGGGGACGGCGCAGAATCGCAGTTCCCAAGCCTCACCGGAGACATCGAACGAGGCCCGCCCCTCCTGTGGCTCGAACGGCTTCGGGACGTCGAGTTCAGCGTGCGCCGCGAGGAATCGGATCAGGCGCTCCCCGCCCGATCGCCCGAGGGTGGCGACATTGTGCAGCGCGCCATCGAGCCTGAAGCGAATGCGATACCCGTCGGTACCGGGATCGATGTGGATGTCGGAAACGTGCCGGGCGACGGCATCTTCAAGCAATCGCTGAAACCGCTCTGCGGTCATGGGCTTGCTCTCGTCCCGCGGATGTTTTGCGAGGAAGGCGTTGTAGGCGGGGGCTAGTTGGGTCAGAAGCGTCTGCGTCATTTAGGTGTTTCAGGTGGACTGAACGGGATGTCTTGGATCGTGAACTGCACCGAGTCGACCTCTGGGAGTCGCAGCAGGGTCTTTGTGATCGGGCCAGCAATAGCGGTGGTCTCCCGGATGCTAGCGAACTGGCAGAGAGCGAGGCACACCGTCATCGCGATGATTGTTCTGAACATGGCTTCGATCCATTTGGTTTTCGGTTTTTGCTATTCGTTGCCGACGGTCTTCTCCGTTTCTACGTCGCAATCGACGACGGTAAGTGAGATGGTGGTCGCAGCCGCGGACATTCGAGTGGCGAACAGTTTTGATTTAGTCTTTTTCATGGCAGTCGTATTAGTATGAGTTGTTCCTCCAATCTGTATTGCAAGAGTTGTGCCGTGCATCGGAACCGTTGATTTTTGGGATTGCGGGTCGAAGAGATTGCATTCCGCAAGGAATCGAGTGAGGCCTTGATGCAAAAAACGTGTTCGTATCGCGACGCTTGCTGGCTCGGGCCACGAGCTGTGGCGAATACGGCTCTGGCATGGTTCTGGCGCTACAAGAGGCATGGACAAACCACATTCACCCGACCAGGGGCTCACACCCTTCAGCGAATTGGACACTACGAAACGAGGCTCCGGGCTCCCTCCCGAATCGATCGACAGCTCGCCGCCTGAATGGCAACCGACGGTCGATATCGGAGAAGATGAGAATGAGTATCTATTGGTCGCCGCCATTCCCGGCCTAGCAATGGGCGACGTCGAGGTCAAGGGAGCCAACGGCATCATCGAGATCTCCGGCACCGCGAAACTGAGTTCCTCGGAACAAGCGAAGCGGTTCGTCAAGCTGGAGCGCCCACTTGGCGACTGCCACCGTGCGTTCGCAATGCCTGCCGACGCGGATCTGGCCGCGCTACGCTACGACTTGTCCGATGGCATCCTCCATGTGCACGTCCCGAAAGCGAGGACGGCGGCGCGAGTCGAAATGCCGCTCACTGTGATTCCGGCGCAGTTTGAAAACCCGCTGCCCGGTGTCGAACCCACGCCGCTAGTGGCCGGCTCGCCTACTCCGGAAACCCCAGAAGCGCCGGGTGCGGCACCCGTTTAATACGCAACAGAAGTAAACTTTAACCCTATTTTTCCGATGAACTACTATCTACTTACATCCTTCCTGTCCTTGTTGCTAATGTCGCACTTGTGCGCTGCGGAGAGACCGCCTGACAATGAGATTGCCGCTGCGCTTACGACACGCTTCAAGATCGACCCGCTCGTTCCTGACGGGATTGGGGTCGTCGTTGAAAGTGGCGTTGCCAACCTCAAGGGGACTGTCCCAACGCTGCTCGCAAAGGATCAGGCGACGGCGATCACGCTCTCCACTCGCGGTATCTTTTCGGTAGTCAACCGGGTCGAGGTGGCAGCGGTCGAACGCCCTGACGTCGAGTTGATGGCCGATGTGCTCGCCGCTCTCAAGGGAGAACCGGCCACGGAACGGTTGGAGGTGTTAGCTGAAGTTCGCAGGGGAGACGTCCGCCTCCAAGGGGCGGTCGACTCGCTGGCAGAGGCGCGGCTGGCCGAACGGGCAGCCAGGTCGGTGCGCGGAGTGCGCTCGCTCGAAAGCGAAATTCGCATCGACTACCGCGGTGAGCGCAACGATGCGGAGATTCTCGAGGACGTCCGGCGCGCCTTGGCTACCGACGTCTGGATCACTGCGGAGTTCATCGCGGTGAGCGTCGACGATGGAGTTGTAAAATTGCGCGGTGTCGTGGGGAGCGCCGCCGAGCATGCTCGGGCGGTTGCTCGGGCTGGAGTGCTAGGTGTCGTCGAAGTTGATGGAGGGAGGTTGAAGATGGATCCGTTTGTGAGCAATCCGATGCAGAAGGCGAGTGCCGAGTTTCAGGAATGGGACAGTGAGGCGATCCGCAGTGCAATCGAGGCCGGATTTGCAAACGATCCGCGTATCCGTGCGGAGAAGCTCGGGGTGGAGGTGCAAGACGACCGCACGGTGGTGCTGTCAGGCGCCGTCGAGGACGCCAGGGCGAAGGTCGCTGCGGGGGCCGACGCGCAGGATACCTTTGGCGTCACCTCTGTGAAAAACTTTCTCGAGGTCGCCCGCGTTGACGCGGTCTCAGACAAACAGATCGTGGCACGCGCCTGGGCGGCTTTCAAACGTAGCGCCTATCTGTCAGATCGATCCGAACTATCTGTTTTATCGGAAGGTGGCGAGGTGACCCTGTCTGGTTCCGTCGAGTTTCCGTTTGAGGCTGAGATGGCGGAAGACCTGATGCTCGGGCTGAAGGGAGTCTATGGCGTCGAGAACCGGCTCAAGGTCGACCGTGTCCTGAATAGCTATCGCCCCCATCTCGCGCTCGACCGTAGTGACGTGAATCTCGGTCTTAAATTTCTGCGCCGGGAAGAGAAGCTCGACGATGCAAGCATCGCCCGCGATGTGATCGCAGAACTGAAGTGGCTGCCAGATGTCGATGCTTCAAAAATACGTGCCAACGTCGATGGCCGCACAGTGGTGTTGGAAGGAGTTGTCGGGAGTGTCCGGGGAGCGACGGCTGCCACAGAGGCTGCCCGTGTGCGCTCCGGGCTTAAAGTTATCAGCCGCTTGCAGGTCGAGTAGTAAGACTCTCTAGAATTCTGTGTCGGTCTTCCGTGCCCGCGACTAAGGGCTTGTCAGTAAATAACTCCTACAATCTGCTGGTAATTTTGGCCATCACCCGCGTTCGCTTCCAACTCAAATAGCCCGCGATAATCGCTGAAATCGGCCTTGGTGCTGGCTAAAATGCCTGCGCATCTTTGTATGACTTATTTCCTGACAACCCCTAACATCGTGGCTGAAAGCGATGCAGAACGAACCCGACGATCCCTGGCGACTGAAATCGCTGAAAGACTCTGGCCTGGAGGACGCCTCCCCCATGGAGGAGTTTGACCGCTTGACTAGGATCGTGACCGCTGCGTTGCGGGCTCCGGTTTCGCTGATTTCGCTGGTAGATGGTCGCGGGGGGCAGATCGTGAAGAGTGGGTGCGGTCTACCGGACTCGCTCCTTGGCGATCCGTTCTGTGAACATATTGTCCGAACCAATGCGCCGCTGGTGATCGAAGACCTGCGCAGCGACCCGCGTTTCCAGGAGGCCGCTGCGGTCAAACAAATGGGTGCTGTCACGTGTGTTGGCGTTCCGATTTCACTTCCAGGTGGCGACGTCATCGGTTCGTTGTGTGTGATCGACCGGGTGCCGCGGACATGGCCTGTGGAGGAACTTCGAATCCTCAGCGATTTCGCCGCGATGGCGACGGATGCGATCCGCCACCTGCTTTCTTCGGATGGCGATCTGATCGAGAGCCGCCGGCGCCTCGTGCAGATTCTTGATTCGACCGGCGAAGGGATCTACGGGATCGATGCCGAGGGTGTCTGCACGTTTGTCAACCGCAAGGCGCTGGCGCTGCTCGGCTTCAGTCACGAGGAGGAGATGCTTGGCTCGCAATCGCACGACCTGATCCACCACACCTACGCTGACGGCACGGGCTATCCGATTGATGATTGTCGGATCCTCCAGGCGATCAGTAGCAACGAGAACGTCTACTCGAAGGACGAGGTGTTCTGGAAAAAAGACGGCACGTTCCTGCCGGTCGAGTATCGCTCATTCCCAGTGTTCGATGGCGGTCCGACCCGGGCGGTGATCACCTTCGTGGACATAACCGAACAGCTGCAGCAAGAGCGTGAACAAGATGACTCGCTGCAGACTGCGCAGCTAGCTGATCGGGAGAAGAGTCGTTTTCTGGCAAATATGAGCCACGAGATCCGCACCCCGATGAACGCAATTTTGGGCTTTAGCGAGCTGTTAGGAGATATGGTCGAGAACCCGAAGGCGAGGAGTCACGTGAGGGCGATCCGCGCGAGCGGCAAATCCCTCCTGCACCTGATCAACGACATCCTCGACCTCTCGAAGATCGAGTCTGGGAAGATGACTGTCGACCCGAGGCCGATGTCGGTGCGCGCGATGTGCGAGTCGGTGCGGCTGCTGTTCGCGCAGCAGGCGGCGGAGGCGAACCTTGGGTTCGATCTGCGGATCGACGAAGCGTGTCCTGACTACCTCGTGGTAGAAGAGCAGCGCATCCGCCAGATCTTGCTCAACCTGATCAGTAACGCCTTGAAGTTCACGCAGACTGGTCGCATCGACGTTACCTTCTGGGCGGAGAAAGACCGGCTCGATCCGCGCCACGTGACCTTGGAAATCAAGGTGGCCGATACCGGGATCGGAATTCCTGTGGCGAAGCAGCGCTCAGTGTTCTTGCCGTTCCGGCAGGTCGATGATTCGGACTCGATCGGCGGCACCGGTCTCGGCCTGAGTATCTGTCGCGGGCTTGCGGAGCTTTGCGGTGGCGAGATCTCACTAGTGAGCGAGGAGGGGAGTGGATCGGAGTTCAGGGTGACCTTGCCCCGGACCGAGGTTGCGAGCGGGGTTGATGAGGCGATGCCGGATGTCGGCTCGGGCACAGATTTCGACCTGCTCGATCCGTCGCGGGTTTTGGTGGTCGATGACAACCAGTTCAACCGTGAACTCGTTGCCGGGTATCTGGAGGGGACGCACCACCTCGTCACCTCGGCGAATGATGGTGAGGAGGGAGTGGCGCTTGCCCGCGATTGGAAACCCGATGTGATCTTGATGGATATCCGCATGCCGCGCCTGGACGGGAAAGAGGCGCGACGCCGAATCAAGGCGGATCCTGCTCTGGCCGAGATCCCGGTGCTGGCCGTCACCGCGTCGAGCCTGCAGCATCAGACCCATGAGCTACGCCGGGATTTTGATGGCTATTTGCGCAAGCCATATTCGAAACGTCAGCTGTTCCGCGAGCTGGCGAAAGTGCTGCCGGCGCTAGAGGATTCGATGGTCGATGCGGCGATCGACTCGACGGAGGGAGAGATCGAAGCCCGTTTGGCTGATCCGGCAGGGTGGGTTGAACTGGTCGAGATGCTTAGGATGTCCTGTTCAGAACGGGTGCCGCATCTCCTCGACGCGATGTTGATTGGGGAGATTGAAAGCTTCGCAATCGAACTCGCGCAGGCTGGCAGGGCTGCTGGCTGTGAGGCTTTGACGAGCTACGCAATGTCATTGAAGGAACAGGCGGCGCTATTCCAACTCAGTAAGATTGAGGCGACGCTGGGGAATTTCGGTGAGCTAGTCGAGCGTATCGCCTCGCTCTGTGAGAGAGCTTTGAATAACATAAAATGAATCCGACGACAACGGGGACGGTATTGGTGGTCGATGACCAAGAGAGGAACGTGCAGGTGTTGGGGACAACGCTGAGCAACGCTGGTTTCCAGGTGATGGCAGCCTCGAGTGGGCAGCAGGCGCTGAAACGCGTGGCGGCCCATGTGCCGGATCTGGTACTGCTCGACATCCTCATGCCTGGGATGGATGGCTTCGAGGTCTGTAAGCGCCTCCAGTCGGATCCGGAGACGGCGGGCCTGCCGGTCATTTTTATCTCGGCCGCGGACGAGGGCGATGTGATCGTGCGTGCGCTCGCGGCTGGCGGGGTCGACTACGTGACCAAGCCGTTCAATTCTGATGAATTGCTGGCCCGGGTGCGCACGCACATCGAGCTGAAACGTTCGCGCGATGTGATGCGGAACCTGATCAGCCAGCGCGAAGAATTCATCGCGATGATGGCACACGATCTAAAAAGTCCGCTCGGTGGAGCCAAATTGAGTATTGAACTGCTGGCCGAAATGGCGGATAGGATTGGGGACAAGCCGGCGAGGCTCGCGGGCACTGCACGCGATGGCATCGGCCGTGCGCTCGATCTCATTGAGGGGTTTCTTGGCGATGCGGAGAGTGCGTTGACTGATCTCAACATCCGCTGCGCCCGGATCGATCTCGCATCCTGTGTCGCAGAAGCGATCTCCCGCCACCAGCAGGCGGCGGCGCGCAAGCGGATCACGATCGAATGGGAGCGGTCGGAAGTGGATGCGTTGGTTCAGGGCGACGCTGAAGCCATCGGGCGCGTCTTAGATAACCTGCTCTCGAATGCGGTGAAGTTCTCGTTCCCTGAGCGACGGGTGTGGATCAAGTTGGATGCGGCTCGCGGCAAGGTGGTTGTGCGCGATGAAGGTCCAGGTTTCACCGCAGAGGATCGGACAAGCCTGTTTGTGAATTTTCAGCGCCTCAGCGCCAAGCCCACGGCTGGGGAGCCGTCGACAGGTCTCGGCTTGAGCAGTGCAAAACGTCTCGTCGAAGCCATGCGAGGAAGCCTCGAGCTGAGCGAGGGCTACTCGGACGGCGCCGAGTTTGTCGTCACGCTGCCGCTCCCGGAGTAGGCATCCGCCTCACTCCATATCGTATTTCTTGCGCTTCCGGTAGAGTGTCGCCTGATCGATTCCCAGTGTCTCAGCGGCATCTACCAGGCTTTCCGCCCCAGCGACTACGCGGCGGATGTGTTCCCGCTCGACTTCTTCGAGCGAGATTGCGGCGCCAAGCTGTGCGCTGCATGTGAACACATCGCCGTCGGATTCAGACAGGACATTCGGTGGCAGGTCGATGGTTTCGATCTCGCTTCCCTTGGCGAGGATGGCAGCGCGCTCGATCGCGTTGCGCAGTTCCCGCAGGTTCCCCGGCCATGCGTAGGAGCGGATCGCCTTCATCGCGGGGTCAGAGTAGCTGTGCAGATTCCTGCCGAATTGACCCGCGAAAAATTCGAGGTAGCTGTCGGCGAAATGGACGAGGTCACCCGGTCGCACACGCAGCGGTGGCATCTCGACCGCGATGACATTGAGCCGGTAGTAGAGATCCTCACGGAAGGTGCCCTCGTCGACGAGTTCTTTGAGGTCGCGGTTTGTGGCTGCGATGATTCGCACGTCGGCTTTGCGTGGCTTGTTCTCTCCCAGCCGCTCGTATTCGCGCTCCTGGAGCAGGCGCAGGAGCTTCGGCTGAATCTCCATTGGCAGCTCGCCGATTTCGTCGAGGAAGAGCGTCCCGCCGCTGGCTGCCTTGACTTTGCCCCACTGGTCTTTCACCGCTCCGGTGAAAGATCCTCGCATGTGGCCGAAGAGTTCGCTCTCCAGCAACTCCTTCGACAGGCTCGGGCAACTCACAGTGACGAACGGTTTGTGTGCCACAGAGCTGCGTTCGTGCACCGCCTTTGCTGCCACGCTCTTGCCCGTGCCGCTCTCGCCGAGGATGAGGATCGTCGTGGGTGTGACAGCTGCACGGAACAAGATCTCGAAAGCTTCATCCATCGCCAAGTCGCGTGACTCGAATTCGCACCTTGGGTTGGTCGCGCTGCTCTGGGCGACCGCGGTCTCTAGGTTGACGATGCGTTCTTCCATCTGGGAAAACTTTTGCGCGAGGACGAGCACCCGCCGCAGCTGGTCGGGCGAGAATGGCTTCTGCAAATACTCCAGCGCACCGCGTCGGGTGGCATCGACGGCGGTCTCGATACTGGCGTAGGCAGTGATAATCACGACGGCCACTTTGGGAAATTTCTCGCGGATTTTCGACAGGATCTCGAGCCCGTCCTCGTCACCGAGTTGAAGGTCGAGCAGCACGAGGTCGAAGTGTTCTTCCTTCAGACGTCGCAGCGCATCCTTCCCGGTGATGACCGCCTCGGCGTAATGGTCTTCCATTTCGACAGCTGCCAGAGTCGATTCTCGGATGGTTGGTTCGTCGTCTACTATCAGGATGTCCATGGTGCAGAAATTACCTGTGCTCAGAAGTGCAAATTGCAAGGTGTATCTGGCAAATTGCAATCAGGATGGCGTCCCAGCGCTTGTTCTTGTGACGTTCTGAGCTGGCATGGTTGTTGCGCCTTAGGCGGGCAGACCAGAACGATACGATGAAAACAGCCATAGAGAATCCAATGACGAGGAGCATGAAAGACCTGGTCGGTTACCCGATCGATGCAGAAGATGGAAAGATCGGCAGGGTAGATGACTTCCTCTTAGACGACGAGGAACTGGCCGTGCGCTACATGGTCGCCGATACCGGCGGGTGGCTCTCGAGCGATCTGGTGCTCATCAGCCCGCGCCACCTCAAAGAGCCAGACCTCGGAAAAATCCGCAATCACCTGCCAGTGGGGCTTACTCGTGAACAGGTCGAGTCTTGTCCGCCCCTAGCGCTGGCGACGCCGATCTCCAGGCAGTATGAACTCCGCTACGCGCGCCACTACGGCCTGCTTCCGTATTGGCGTGGAGGTTACTTGTGGGGCTCGCATGGGAACCCGGCGATCAGTCCTTTGGCGACGCCGCAGCCGCCTGAAGAACCGGAACCTCAACCTACGACACAGGAGTTCGAGCCGACTCACCTGCGTTCGTTTTCGGAGTTGAGGCTCTTCGGGATTTCAGCCAAAGACGGCGACATTGGAACCGTCGACGACTTCATTGTCGAGTGCCACAGTTGGCAACTGCGATTCCTCGTTGTCGATACCAACAAGTGGCTTCCCGGAGGTAAGGTTCTCGTGTCGGTTGACTGGCTTAGTCGATTCAACTGGTCCGAAGGCTGTGTCGAGGTCGAGCTGAGCAAAGAGCAGATCAAAGGCGCACCACTGTTCGATCCGACCAGGGGAGTGAATGAGAACTACGAACGAGAACTCTACGATTACTACGGTAAGCCGGTGCGCGAGATCACTGTCCCGGCAATGCCATTTTAGAGCAAGGAACAACTAGTTATGAAAGATTCAACGCCACGCCCATCTCCAGATTCTGGAACTCCACCGCCTAGAAAACCCGGTGACCCGATTCCTGATCCTGAACCCCCGATTCCGCCGAAACCTCCTCAGCCGGATGACCCTGGTCCGGGAACACCTCCAGTGCCGACACCGCCGCAGCCACCTGGCGACGATCCGAACCCAAAAGATCGCTAGCTCCCAGCAATCTTCCTACCACGGCGTCGTCGGTAGCCTCCCCCGATGGTGTCGCATTTTTCACCCTTTCTTCTCGGGCTGCAATACGTGGATGGCATGGTTGGTGGCTGGGCCGGTGACCCGCCCGCTAAAACCAGGTTCGAGATGGGAGAGTTCAGCAACTGTCACCACAGGGATGGCTGTAGCCACTAGATCGGAGAGGGAGTGCAGTCGCTCAAGGTGCCGCAGCGTCATCTCTGCGAGTAGTCCGTTGTGGGCGGAGACCG